>NZ_JBBIAM010000020.1:0-12944 GCF_054185185.1 Bradyrhizobium sp. UFLA05-153 | reverse complement strand
AGAGTCAGCCTGGCACCGACCGATCGACGTCAACAATTCAATCTACCGCCGATGCTCAGGCCTTGCCGCCGACCGCAACGGACGCGCCGACCCGCGACGAAGCGGCTGCGGTCTCTGAACCCGCCGGTCAGAGGCAGACGGAAAATAGTGAGGTGCCATCTGAAACCCTGTTTAGGCAATTCCAAGCTTGGATGGCCGAGCAAGATGCGCAGGCACAGGTCGGGCCAGTACAGCCCGTTCAAGATGCGCCGGCACGGGTTGCGGAAAATGCCCGAGCACCGCTTCGGTCCATGCAAAGGCACCAACACGTCAGGCCCGTCCATCATGCCCGGGCAGAGATACAGCCCGTGCAAAATCCGCAAAAAAAGATCCGGCGGGAGCAAACTGCACGGGTACAGGTCCCACCCGCACAAGACGCCCGAGCACAGGACCAGTCTGCGCAAAATGCCCAGGCACCGTCGTTCCTACCAATCTTCGGTTGGCGCAATTAGACCAAGCAGGAAGTGCCTTTGCCCAGGCCTGCAGCACGGCGCGCTTAAGGCGATGGGCCAGAACCCAGACGGCAACCAGCGGCCTCCGCAGGGGCTCCTAAGGGCGTTGGTACTTCGGTGCCCCTGCCCCCAATATTTTCCGAAAGTGGACACCGCCCTGTGAAGTCCGGCACAGGCTTTGGCTTTAGTCTAGCCCAAACTTTTTGAAGCCAGGGGTGGGGGCGCGCCTGGAAATGGTACCATGCCCCCAAGGGGGCCCCAAGGCTGGCCCTGATGTCGTTGACGATGGCCCCCCAGGTCCGCTGCGAATTCAGTCATACCGGGCGCCAGCATCTCATCCTTCTGGAAGGTGCGGTCGGTGCGGTAGTAGCTTGTAATGGATTCGTCGCTGTTGCCCGCAAGCTCAGTCGCGAAAAGCCTCAAATAAAAAAGCCCCGGCGCGATGCCGGGGCTTTCAGGACGTTCAAGTCGGGAGAGATCAGTACCTCGGAATGACCGGGCCGCCCCAGTTGAAGCGATAGACCAGCGAGGTCATGACGGTCTGAGTGATGAGCCTGTCGCTGCTGAAGAAATTGGTGGACAGGCCAGTCGCGATAACATTCTCGAAGCGATCGGTCCGGTTATACTCGGAGACGCGATACTCGGTCTTCCAGGTGAGGTTCGGAATCCAACCGCTCTGATACTCGACACCGCCGCCAAGGAACCAACCCTGGACCGTGCGGCCCGGAATCACGGTACCAAGGAAGGTGTTGTTTATTGGGGTGAAGAAGTTACCAGTGCCAGTCAGATGGGCTTCAGTGTAGCCGCCGGAGAAGTAGGTGAGGGTGTTCGGATTCACGAGCCAGCCGATGCGGCCGCCTACAGCCCACTGAGAGTTCACCTTCTCCTGCGCGGAAAAGAAGGGGGAAAGGATACTGGGGCGATCACCCCTCATGTCGGACCAATAGTAATCAGCCAGGACGCCGATCACGAACTGACCCGTGCCGAAGAACCCGCCTCCCCCGCCGAGCCCGAACTGATAGTCGCAGCCGCCGCCGCCGCCGGCCAGCCAGCCCTTCCCGGCCACGTTCACGTTCGCGCCAGCAACAAAGTCCGTACCGGTGACGGGGTCCCTGAAGCGGCTATTCGTTTCGTTGTCGTAGAGGCCGTAACCAACACTGCCGGCGATGTAGCAGCCGGTCCAGTTGGCAACCGGAGCAGGAGGCGGAGGCGGAGGCGCCTTGACGGCCATATCAGCAGCAAATGCCTGCCCCGTGAGCGCCGCTGTCGCGGCCAGTGCGAGCACCAATTTCCTCATGGTAATCCCCAATAGTTCGCGTCAAGGTTGATCACGGTGGAGGGCGTTCCGCACCGATCCCCAAATTTCAGTTCGGCAGCTATACGCATTTAGTGCGGCAACTATACCAATTTCTCGATATAAGGCTGTCGCTCGGAGGCCACAGTCACCCTTAATCAACGGGGGGCAGCCCATGTCGGATCGGAAAGCAGACGCCAAACTTTTCAGAGATAATCCGGAGGCAATCGCGGCCTATCTATCTGACGCATTTGAAGAAAATGACATCGATGTTATCTTGATGGCAATGAATCGGGTAATGCGGGCTCAGAACGTACAAGCTTTGGCACGGGAGTCCGGGCTGCGTCGCGACAAGCTTTACGTGACATTTAGCGGAGAGACAGAGCCTTTCCTTTACCGGGTCATGGCTCTCCTTAACGCCCTCGGCGTGGGCCTCACCGTAAAGGCGAGACCACCTCGCCCGATACCGCCTCGACCGAAACTGGGGCGTCCTCGAAAACGCTCCGCGGGCGCGCCGGTTGATTAGATTTGGCAACTTCGCAATCAGCTAAGACGGCCCATTCTTAAGCCGGTCCTCCACCCGACACTCCGGTGCGGGGCCGAATTTGGTAGCGACCGGGGCGGACTTCGATGAATGCACCCTCCTGCTGTAACCGCGGCGGCGGCGGCCACCTTTAAGTCGAGCAGTTTGAAATTGGGTTGGTCAGGGCATAGGCGCAGGGGCCCGGCTGGCAATATGGGACCCGCAGATTTCTCGTCGTATCCCATTGACGAAATCACATGATGACTATTGGCGCGCCTTCACGGCAGGCAGGCACGCGAGGCAAAAAGTCCGTAGCTCAGTGCTTGGGTATTTTCAAAATGTTGGCATTGAAAATGTTGGCATTGAGAGAATCGCCAACGTACCGATGCCAACAAAACTGCCAACGGTTGTTCCGGCTGTCAAAGAACGCCGACGCACTGCCAAGAACAAGATTATCAAAAATAGTAATCGCTTCAGCGCTTTAAGCGCTAAAAACGACAGGCGGCGACCGCTGGTGAAGGAGAAGTGGTGCCGCAAGAGGGACTCGAACCCCCGACCCCGTCATTACGAATGACGTGCTCTACCAACTGAGCTATTGCGGCGGACCCTTGACGGCCCTTGGGGGCCTATCGGCCCCCGGACGCGCGCGCTCCTGATATCGGGCGTGGCCCGAATTGGCAAGGACAAGCCGGGCCCAACTTGCCGATCAGCGTCCCCAGCGGGACCAGAAACCCCGCCAGCCGCCGGCCTGGGCCTTCGGCGTGCCGATTTGTTCCGTAAATTCATCGCTCGGCCCCTCGTCATCGATTCCGGGGTCATCTGGCGCACGGACGATCGGGATAACGGCAGGAATTGGCGAAAACGCCGGCTTGCCGAGGTCGGTACGGGCGCGGAACACGGGCGTGGCCGCAATGGGGGCCGATTCGGCGGGCTCGGGCGCCGGTTTGGCCAGCTCATTGGCCGCCGTGACCGGCACGGGCGCTTCGGACACCTTCACGTCGATTGTCTTGGCGTCGTTCTTGGCTTCGTTCTTGGCTTCCGGCGTCTTGACCTCCGAAGGCTTGGTCTCGGCAGGCTTGGTTTCCAAAGACTTGGTTTCCAAGGGCTTGGCTTCCAAAGGTTTGGGCGCGGGCGGCAGATTGTCCTGCGCGGCCGGCGCAGGCGCTGGCTGGACCGGTTCCAGCGCCTCGCTGCTGACGATGATCCGCTTCGGCGGCGGGGCAGCCAGCATGGCCTCCTCGAACGGGGAGGCCTCGATCGTCGTGCCCTTGTCCGAGGGCAGGCTCGCAACGGGCGCCTGCCATTGGAAGGCGTCGAGCCGGCCGGTGACCGGCGAAACCGGACGCCAGCGGTTGCTGACATAGCCATCGGCCGTCCAGGCCGGGTCGTGACGGGCGCGCACGGCGCGCAAGGTCCAGGCCCGCGCACGGCCGCTGTCGCCATGGTCGGCGCGCTCGATCTCCGCCATCAGGAGCGCAACCCGCTGGGTCGGATCGTTGATGAGCGGCGCCAGCGCCTCGCGGGCGCGGACGAATTCGGATGCGTCGATCGCGGCGCGCGCGAGCGCGAGCTGGCCCTCGACATGACCGGGCGTCTTGGCCGCCAGCGTCTCGATCCGCTGCAAGCGCTGGCGCGCGGAATCGCCGAGCTTCACATGCGCATAGGCATCGGCGAGATCGGGATGCGGATGCGAAAGCCAGGCGGCTTCCACGAGCTTCATGGCGCGGCGCACCTGATGCGCCTCGCTCTCGAATTTCGCTGCGAGCGCGGCGGCCGGCACCAGGGTCGGCGCGAGCTTCACCGCCTCCATCACGCTCTCGCGCGCGACGTCGCGGTCCATGGTCTCGAGCTCCAGCGCGCGCGCCGTGAGCAGCACGCCGCGCTGCCGTCGCCATGCCTTCTTGTCGATCAGGCCGGCCGAGAGATTTGAATCGAGGATCGCGAGCGCGCCGCTCCAGTCGCTGCGCGCGCAGCGGAAACCGAGCACCGCCTGCGAGGCCCAGGTCGAGGACGGCGACAGCTTGATGGCCTCCTCGGCGATCATCACCGCGGAAACTGCATCATCGGCGCGCTGTGCCTCGATGAAAAGGCCGCGCAGGCCGAGGAGCCGCGTATCGGGACGCTCGGCCATGGCGCGGAAGGCACGCTGCGCCTCGTCGCGATTGCCGTCGAGCTGCGCCGACTGCGCGTGCAGGAGCAGCGCCAGCGGATCGTCCGGCGCATGCCGCCGCGCCGCATCCGCGTGGCGGCGCGCGAGCGCGGTGTCGCCGTGGCCGATCGCCAGCAGGCCATGGGTGATGGCGTGGCGGCCGCGCGCATGGCGCTTGTCGTGACGACGGCGACGCATCCGCGCCGGCGTTCGCCAGATCCCGCTCAAAATGCTCCAGGCGAATATTGCCGCCACCGCAACAAGGCCGAGCCCGAACGCGAACACCGGCACTGTCGTCGTGGCGCGTAAGTTGCCCCAGGTCAGGATGACATCGCCGGTCTGATCGGCAACCCAGGCCCCGCCGGCCGCGGCAAGTGCGATGAGGATGAGGAACGATACGACGCGAAGCATGGTGATCCCTTCAGGCGCAGTCTATTGCGCGGGTTTGGCGAGATCCGCCATGGCATCGTCGGCGAATTTGCGGGACGCCGCGAGCGCGGCATCGCGCGCATCGGTCTTGTCGAGCCAGGCCTTTGCGGCTTCGCGATCGGCTTCCGGCAAGGTCTTCAGCTCGCGCCGCGCCGTGTCGAAATCGTTGCGCAGCGCCGCCGCGGTCACCCGCGCGACGATCGCGCCGCGATCATTCCCGACGCCGTCGGTGCGCTCGATGCGGACCAGCTTTGATGCCCCCGCCTGAAGGCGATCGACGATGCCGCCGCTGCTGGCCGGCGCTTCCGCCGGTGGCGACAACTTTGGCACGATGTTGAGGAGCTCGCGGCTCAGCAGCACGGGAGACGGAATGCCGACGGATGCGAACGTCTCGAGCGGCTTCATCGCCTGCGGATCAGGCGCGAAGGATTTCGCTGCCGCAAGCTGCGCTGCATAGCCATCGCCGTGACGGACCGCGACGTCGAGCAGTGCCGCCGCAACGACGCGACGCAGCGCCTTGTCGTCGGTGGACTTTGCATCGGCGATCTTCTCGCCCTGCTGTGCGCGCTCGGCACGCTCGGCCTTGATGGTGCGCTCGAGCTGCGCGATGCGATCGGTGATATCAGACAGATCCGGCGCGGCAGCCGCGTCGCGCGGCGCGGACTTCACGTCGTTCAGTGCACTGCCGAGCTTGTCCGATTGCGTGCGCAGGCTCGCGATGTCGCTGCGCAAGGCGGTGACCGATTTGTCCAGCGCGTCAAGCCGCGCCGCTGCGGCCGGGTCTGCGGCAGGTGCCACTGATTTGTTGACCTTGGTCTCGACAGTGGCGAGGCGCCCGCTCAATGCATCGACCGTCGCGGTCGCGACCTGCGGCGCCGCCGATGGCGCCTGCACTTGGGGCCAGCCCAACATCCAGCCGACCGCGATCACCAGCGCGGCTGCAACCGCGCCCGACAGCGGCGCAATGACCCAGGGGGACACCGGCTTGGACGTCGGAGGCACCGCGGCCTGGGCCTCGGCGCGTTCCGGCTCGCCTTCTGGCTTGGCGGCTTCGGGCTCGGCTGCCTCGGCCGCGACCGATTCGGCTTTGGCTGCATCGGCCTCGGCCGGCTCCGGCTCATCGGCCGGCTGCTGCGGCTGGGTGGATACCTCGGTCGCCTCGAGATCGATGGTGGGCGGAGTGCGCTTGGCACGACCGGACTCGGGGGCCAATCCTGCGTCTTCAGGCTTGTCTTCGGCCATCGTGACGTTTCCTCACACTTGCAAGCGACGTACTCGGACCGGACCCCAAAGTTGAAGGATTCGGCCCGTTCTCTTACGCCAAACGGGTGCGCAAAGCACGCGCCAAGGTCTCAAATAAGGCATTCTCGTCCGGCGCGGCCGCGACCGCAACCTGCGTCGCGCCGGCCTCGCGGAGCACGCCGGCGATGCTCTCCGACAGGCAGCACTGCGGAATCGACAGCGCGGAGATCTCGACGCCCTCGTCGCGCGCCGCATCCAGGAAGGCGCGCGCGCTGCGCCGCGAATAATGCAGGACGGCCCGGATGCCATGGGCGACAAAACCTTCGCAGACCTCGCGCGGCAGATGCTTGACCGGCACCATGCGATAGATGGTTTGCGCGACCACGTTGAATCCTTCCGCACCCAGCTCGGCCGAGAGATCGCGCGACAGATCCGCGCCCGCGAGATAAAGCAGCGTGCTCTTTTTCTTCACGACCTTGTCGCGCGCGCCTTGCAGCACCTTGTCTCGAAGGGCCGCCCCGTCCCCGCCGGCGACGATCACCTTTTCAAAGCCGGCCTCGCGGGCAGCTGCGGCCGTGTGCTCGCCGACCGCGAACAGCGGCAGCTTCGATAGACAAAGCTCCGGCAATTGCGGCGCGATGGCGCGGATTGCATTGGCGGACGTGACGATGATGCCGCTATAGCTTGCCTCGCTTTCGTCGTGAAACGCGACCGGCTCGAACTTGAGCGCCGGCGCGAGCAGCACCACATGACCCTGAGCACGCAGGCTTGCCGCGGTGGCCTCATTGTCGGGATGCGGCCGTGTGACAAGAATGGCCATGATCTCTATTCTCCGGCGCACCGCGACCTGGTGTTCCGGAAGTTGCAAGGCGCGATTGCCTTTGGCGACCCCGGAATGCTACCGGACGTACCAGAACTCTGCTTTGCGGAAGAGCGCAAGGGCGCAAATTGGATAACAATTCGCCAATGCTGGTATTGGGCATCGAAACCACCTGCGACGAAACCGCCGCAGCCGTGATCGCGCGCGCAGGTGATGGCGACGGCAAGATTCTCTCCAACATCGTGCGCTCGCAGGTCGAGGAACACGCCCGCTTCGGCGGCGTGGTGCCGGAGATCGCCGCGCGCGCCCATGTCGATCTGCTCGACGGTATTATTGACCGCGCCATGACAGAAGCCGGCATTGGCTTCGCCGAATTGTCGGGGGTCGCCGCCGCGGCCGGTCCGGGACTGATCGGCGGCGTCATCGTCGGACTCACCACGGCAAAGGCGATCGCGATGGTGCACGACACCCCGCTCGTCGCGGTGAACCATCTCGAGGCGCATGCGCTGACGCCGCGGCTGACCGATCACCTCGAATTCCCCTATTGCCTGTTCCTGGCTTCGGGCGGCCACACCCAGATCGTCGCCGTGGTCGGCGTCGGACAATATATTCGGCTCGGCACCACCGTCGATGATGCGATCGGCGAAGCCTTCGACAAGGTCGCCAAGATGCTCGGGCTGCCTTATCCCGGCGGTCCGCAGGTCGAGCGCGCCGCGGCAGACGGCGATGCGGCGCGATTTGCGTTTCCGCGGCCGATGCAGGGACGCCCGGACGCTAATTTTTCGCTGTCGGGACTAAAGACGGCGGTGCGCAACGAAGCGAGCCGGATCATTCCGCTCGAGCCACAGGACATCAGCGATCTCTGCGCGAGTTTTCAGGCCGCGGTGCTGGATTCGACCGCAGACCGCCTGAGCATGGGCTTAAAGCTGTTCCGCGAGCAGTTCGGTCCGCCGCAGGCACTCGTCGCGGCCGGCGGCGTCGCCGCCAATCAGGCGATTCGCGGCGCATTGCAGGACGTTGCTGAAGCGGCCGGGACGCGGCTGATCATGCCGCCGCCCGCGCTCTGCACCGACAACGGCGCGATGATCGCCTGGGCTGGCGCGGAGCGTCTCGCGCTCGGCCTCACCGACACGATGGATGCCCAGCCCCGCGCGCGCTGGCTGCTCGATGCCAACGCGACGGCGCCCAAAGGCTACGCCAACACGCGCGCAGGATTTTAACGATGACATCCCTCCAGTCCGTTGCGGTGATCGGCGCGGGCGCCTGGGGAACGGCGCTGGCGACGGTCGCTGCACGGGCGGGAAGAACGGTGACGCTGTGCGCTCGTAATTCCGAGCACGCAGGCCGGATTGCATCGTCGCGCGAAAATCCGCGGCTTCCTGGCGTGAAATTAGCTCCCGACATCGTGGTGACGAGCGAGCTGGCACTCGCGGCGCGTGCAGACATCCTGCTGATCGTGACGCCCGCACAGCATCTGCGCGGCGCGGTCAACACGCTGGCACCGCATCTGACAAAACCAACTCCGGTCATTGCCTGCGCCAAGGGCATCGAGCACGGCACCCATAAATTCATGACTGACGTGATCGCGGAAGCCGCGCCGCTCGCGCTGCCTGCGATTCTGTCGGGACCGAGCTTCGCCGACGACGTCGCGCGCGGCTTGCCGACGGCGGTGACGCTGGCCGCGACAGACGATCAGCTCGCAAGCGCACTGGTGCAGGCGCTGGGCTCGCCGACATTCCGCCCCTATCACTCGACCGATGTGCGCGGCGTCGAGATCGGCGGCGCCGCCAAGAACGTGCTGGCGATCGCGGTCGGCATCGCGGTCGGGCGCAGGCTCGGCGCTTCCGCGCAGGCCGCATTGACCACGCGCGGCTTTGCCGAGCTCGCCCGCTTCGGCCGTGCGCTCGGCGCGCGTAGCGAGACGCTTGCAGGCCTGTCCGGCCTCGGCGACCTGATCCTGAGCTGTTCAAGCCCGCAGTCGCGCAATTTCGCGCTCGGGCTCGCACTCGGGCGCGGCGAGACGCCGCCGGCCGGCAAGCTCGCCGAAGGCGAGTTCACCGCACCCGTGCTGATCGAACTCGCGTCTTCGCAAAACATCGAGATGCCGGTATCAGAAGCGGTGGCGGCGATCCTGAGCGGCAAGAGCACGATCGACGCCGCGATCTCAGGGCTTTTGACGCGCCCCTTCAAGGCAGAGGAATGAACATGGCGTACTGGCTGGTGAAATCCGAACCGTCCGTCTGGTCCTGGGACCAGCAGGTCGCCAAGGGCGCCAAGGGCGAGGCCTGGACCGGCGTGCGCAACTTCACCGCGCGGCAGAATCTCGTGAACATGAAGAAGGGCGACAAGGCGTTCTTCTATCATTCCAACGAGGGCAAGGAGATCGTCGGCATCGCTGAAGTCATCAAGGAGGCCTATCCCGATCCGACCGACAAGACCGGCAAGTTCGTCTGCGTCGACATCAAGGCCGACAAGCCATTGAAAACGCCGGTGACGATGGTCGCGGTCAAGGCCGACAAGAAGCTCGCCGACATGGCGCTGGTGAAATATTCGCGCCTCTCGGTGCAGGCGGTGACCGCGGACGAATGGAAACTCGTCTGCAAGATGGGCGGGTTGTAGTTGCTGCCGTAGCTCGAGTTGCAGGGTGGGCAAAGCGAAGCGTGCCCACCTCTCCTTTCGCCTTACGGCAATCAACTTTCCGGCAGTGCGAACACTTCGCATGGCGCGGCGATGCCGCGCAGCCGATGCATCCCGAGCGAAAGCAATGGCGTGTCGGTCTCGGCGGCCAGCGCACCCGACACCAGAACTGTCTTGCCGAGCGGCTTACACAATCCCTCGAGCCGGCTCACCAGGTTGACGGCCGAACCGATCGCGGTGAAATCCAGCCGATTGGCGGCGCCGATATTGCCCCACAGCATCTCGCCGAGATGAAGCGCGGCGCCGAACGACAGCGACGGCAATCCCTGACGGCGCCGTTCGTCATCCAGATGAACCATGCCGGCGCGTGCCGCGGTCGCCGCGCGCAAGGCGGCGTCGCAGGCACGACGCGGCGAACCATCAACCACTGGGAAGATCGCCAGCACGCCATCGCCGATGAATTTCAGCACCTCGCCGCCAAAGGCGTGCACCGCGCCCGCGATGCGATCGAACCAGGCATCGAGCGCCGAGATGACCGCGGCCGGCGGATTGCCTTCGGACAGCGCCGTGAAGTCGCGCAGATCCGCATAGAGCAGTGCAGCCTGGATGGTTTCACCGAGATCGCGGCGCAGCGGCGCGGCCAGCACGCGCTCGGCGCTGCGCCGGCCGAGATAGGCTTCGAGCGCGGCCGCCAGCGTGGCCCGTACGGCGAGCACGGCGAGCGGCGCGGCAGCAAAGCGCGCGGCTTGCTGGAGATCGTCGATCTCGCGCGGCGTGAACGGGCGCGGCCCGATCCAGCCGAGCAACGGCCCTTCCTGGCGCCGTCCGATCACGTCTTCGTGGACGATGCCGGCAGCGAGTCCGCTCAGCCAGCGCCGGCCGGCATCGTTGCGTGGTGCAAGTGCGGCAGCCCCCGGTGCAAAGCCGAGGGCTTCGACGACCTCGCCGCTCTCGGCGCGCCACAGCCAGGTTCGCTGTGCGATCAAGGGATGCGGGACGTCCAGGGTCAGGCTGCCCGCGATGAGCGGCAATCCATCCGCAACCAGATGCGCGCCGAGATTCGCGAGCAACCGGTCGGCGCCCGTGGTCTCGGCGGCGGCATCGACGAGCCAGGCGAGCGTCGAGGATAACTGCATGACGCGATCATGCGGTCTGCGCGCCATTTTTGTCACGGCCTATCGTCGATGGCGGGCCTTGAAGAGGCGCTGTAGTGGCGCCATCTGCCTAGTTCAACCTGGGAACCGACGCCGATGACTGAGCCATTCATAGTCCGCCGCGAGACCCATATCCCGGCCCCGCGCGCCACTGTCTTCGCTTATCTCGCCGACCCCGACAAAATCGTGAACTGGATGGGCTCGGAGGCGACGTTCGAGACGCAGCCTGGCGGGCTTTACCTGCTCAAGGGTATTGGTCAGCGCGGCGGCGTCGCCCGCGGCGCGTTTCGCGAGGTCGTGCCGGTGCACCGGCTCGCCTACACGTTCGGTTGGGAGGGCGGCCAGGAAGTGCCGCCCGGCTCGAGCCTGATCGAAATCGATCTGATCGAACGCGATGGCGGCACGCTGTTGCGCATGACGCACAGCGGCCTGCCGACCGCAGAACAATGCGAAGCCCACAGCAAGGGCTGGGCCCATTATCTGGGCCGGTTGAGCCTCGTGGCCGGGGGCCGTGATCCCGGACCCGATGTGATGAAGCCTCAGGGCAAGATGTAGCGGGCCTTACACCGCGGCCGTCGCCACCACCTGCGCCAAAAGCTGCTCGCGCCTGGCCTGCGAGCGTTGCCCCTTCATCGTCGCAGCAAAACGCTCGAGGATGCCGTCTTCGAACGCGGTGACGATGGTGTCGTGGACGTAGCTCCTGCGGCAGATCGCCGGCGTGTTGGAGAGCTTGTCGGCAGCGGCGCGGATCGCGTCCAGCACCTGTCGCTTGCGGCCGCGCTGGCTGGTCGCCGGCGTGATCCGCGACAGCGATTCCACGACGACGGCCGAGGCCATCAGCGTGCGAAAATCCTTCAGCGAAATTTTGATGCCGGCGATCTCGCGCAGGAACGCGTTTACCTGCGTGGTGTTCACCGAACGCACCGTGCCGGAGGCATCGCGATACTGGAACATGCGCTTGCCTGGAACACCCTGCAGAATGCCAATGGCGCGAACCAGCTTGGCCGCATCGCATTCCTTCCGCACCGCCTTGCCGCCCTTGGCCTTGAAGGTCAGCACGAAGCAGTCGTCTTCCAGCGTGACGTTGGACTTCAGCAGCGTGGTGGCGCCGCGGGTGCCGTTGAGGCGGGCGTAGGATTCATTGCCGGGACGGATCGCGGTACGGGCGATCAGCTCGATCACCGCCGAGAGCGCGAACTCGCGCGTCGGCTCCTCGCCCGACAGGAACGCCGAGACCTTGCGCCGGATCTTCGGCAGCGCGCCGACGAGCTTTTCCAGGCGATGCGCCTTGCGCTGCTCGCGGACCTTTTCCCAGTCGGCGTGATAGCGATATTGCAACCGCCCGGCGGCATCGCGACCCACCGCCTGGAGATGCGAGCTCGGATCGGCCGAGTAGCGCACCTCGCGATAGGCCGGCGGCACCGCCATGGCGTGCAGCCGGCGGATGGTGCGGGCGTCGCGGATATGGGCGCCGTTGGGACGGACGAAGGAATAGCCCTTGCCGCGCTTGATGCGGCGGATGGTCAGCTCGTTCTGGTCGCCAAGCCGCAGGCCCAATTCCCGAGCCAGCGCCTCGACCGAGGTCGCGGGGGCCGTATCGTAGGTCTTTTTCGGGGTGGGACGCCTGAAACCGGTCGGTTTCGGCCATTGTCCGAGTGCTTTGGCGAGCGCAATAGCGGCGGGATCGGCTGAAGCGGGCCGCATCGTCCCGAAATTCTGCTGATCCATCATAGTGTTACGCCTTAGCTCCGCCTGTTGTCGGACAATGCTGTTGTTTTGATTTTTGTTCCGTTGGGTCTCGCTGGACCCCCGGTCAGGCCATTTAGGAGGTTCCGAACGGCATTGCGAGTCCCGAATCAGTGACGAACGGTTGCCAGATACCTCTTTCCGGTGCATGGAGGGTCTGCGTTGCCGCTTCCGCAAGGTTCGGTAAAGAGCGGAATAGCCCTCGCGCCGGTTGTTTTCAGACTTGCGACAGGCACCCTCACTGACCTTGATCTTTCGCATGGCCGGATGCCCGCCGAAGGTCCAGCTTGTCCTCCTTGTCGGGCGCCGTTAGCCCGACGCATAATCATTCAAATGATGTAGGCGTGGCGTTGAGCTTGCCGCTTGTGGAGGAAAACATGTCCGAGAAGATCTACGACGTGCCGGCAGAGTGGGCGAAGCGCGCCTGGGTCGACCAGGCCAAGTACAAGGACATGTACG
>NZ_JBBIAM010000209.1:0-8662 GCF_054185185.1 Bradyrhizobium sp. UFLA05-153 | reverse complement strand
GCTCCATGCGCTTCCCGGCTTGTCGGTCACGATAGGGACGCTGTTGTTTCGTGGGTTGCGAGGGGGGCACCCTATTCGGGCACGGCCTACACTTTCAAGCCGGGTTGTCCTCCAGCGCCTTATCCCGTCACTGAGAAGCAACAAGAAGGAAATTCTCATACTGACCGGAGCTACCCCAAGTCGAAAATCCGCTTTCCTGTGATGTCGTCGCAACCTCAAGGCAATCAAAGCACGCCACTCTGATCTTCGACGTTAACATCGGCGGTGACGAATAGAGGATGTCCGCTTTGCCCTGCCTTCGCCTGGCTTACATTAGATCCAGCTTTGGCAGGCTGCGTGGCTAATAGGCGTCAGGTGTCGCTTATAAGGCGGATGCGTTTAGTTGCCCCTCCCCTTATTGAATTTGCCAATTCTTCAGGGAAGCCCTTGGGAAGCGCTTTCTGTACCTTTGCAAAGGTAGGTTCAAAGTTTTCAACGAGATTCTTGAAGATCGCGTGGACCACATGGTCGCCTACACCCGAGATTTCGGCCGTCTGTATGAAATGACGCGGCAGGATATCATTGATTGCATAATGTCGGTTCTTGCCGACGGACATCGCAAGTTTAAACGCTTTGCGCTGAATCTGCTTGGCATCAAGGCTGGGCTGCGCGCTTAAGACATCGTAGAGCGGCGTGAGGCGAAAGCGACCGCCAGGCCTCAAGAAGAGGCTAAAATTCTTGGCATGACCATCGGTGGCGCCGATGAGCCAGAATACGATGTTTGCCCGCAGAAATGTCGTGAGATCTTCGGTCGGGGCATCGCTGCCTTTCAGTAGTTGTAGAATGTCTTTCATCCCCGGTCCGCCATCCGATTGATATTTCCGGGTGGAAGGTACCGTCAAGGCCTGACAGCAATCTTCCTGCGGAAGGCGAAGCAACCGCTTGTCGTTTGTCCAGCGGCGATCAAAGCGCTCGACAATCAGCGTACGTCGCTCACCAAAATCCGCGATCTCGACATTGGCCGCCGGTACGTCGAGCGCTGCCAACAGCTTGAGACAAAAATATTCGTTCTCGACGCTGTTCGATAGATCGATGCCGTTTGGCAGACGGCCGATTTGAGGCTTCAAGATATGCGTCGTCGCGGTTGTGCCTGTCGGTTTGTACCATTTACCGTCACGGCGCAGCAGAGCCGTTTTCTCTTGGGCGCCGGCAATAGAGATTCGAAAATCCTCGTCCTCTCCCATCCCGAGTGGAGCCGCAGTGAGGTTCTGGATGATGGCCGCGACTTCACTGTCGCTAATGGGTTTACCTTTGATCTCTCCTGCAAGTCCTGGATCAATATCCTGAGGAAGAAATTGGAGCGCGCCAACGCAATCGTGCCCAAGCGCGCCGAGCATGCTGTAGACATCGGTTCCATTCGCTCCGACCCTTTCCGCGACGCGTTTGCGGATGGCTTCGCGGTCCGGCAATAGGTTGTCGAACACAGCACTGACAGGGGCGCCGATATAACGGTCTTCGCGCAACGGCAGCGACAGTGAGATTGGAAAAGTCGAGTCCCAGGAGAGCCAGTGCGGATGATAGCGAAAGTCTATTGCGCCGCTCGACTCTCGCCGTAGCACTCCGGCTAAGCGCGCGTTCACGAACACGTTCAACGGCGCATTTGCTGGGGGCCGGCCCATTAGAAAACGCTTTCAATATCTGCAGCGCTGGCCTTGCTCCGGGTACGGATGACCAGTTCAAGATTGAGGGCGGCCAAGACTTCCATAAGCGTTCGAAGCTGAATGGCGGGTGCGCCCGCCTCCAGCCGGGACACGGTGCCCTGCCGCAGGTGAATCTGCTTTCCCAGGCCTGACTGGGTAAGCCCAACCTGCTTGCGAGCCCGACGCAAAATGGCTCCCAGTTGTTTTTCTGTGCGGGCGATGTGTTCCATCATATCGAATCTCCGCAGGCATGATACGCAAGCGCGTATAAAATGTCAATATACGCGAATGCGTTTATTTTGCCAATATACGCGATCAGGTATAATTATAAGATATACGCGATCGCGAATTTCCTTGTCGCAGAGTTCCGCCCACGCTTACTGCCACCTAGCGCCGCTCTCACAAGAAAGCTTTCGCATCCAGTGCCCATATGTCGGGTCAGCCGAGCAATGCCCGCTCCGCTGCAGCCAGTTCCTCGCTGTCATCGTGGCGAATACCTCGCCCGCAGCTACTACAACAAAGCCAGCCACCGGAAGCAAAACTCGCTCGGACCGCGCTCTTCCGAAACCGAAAAGATGAAGGCCGACGTCGCGATCGACGAAAGGGCGAGCCGGCGCGCATCGTTGCTCCAGATCCACGGGTTTGGGCCGCCCAAAAGCTTGGTTGTCCGGAGCCGCTCAAGCGCCAACGAGATGCAGCACAGGCAGAAGCTGTGGGCGCCGCGGCGCGGGGACTAGCGGTTAGGCTCGACAAGAACGGAGGCCGGCATAGTGGGCGCCGATCATCGACCGCGCCATGATGATTAGCATGGTGCCGCTGCTTGTCGGCATGATGGTCGCGGTATACTCGGCATGACGACGATCATCGTCACCGGCATTATCATATCCTGCAGCAGCACCACCAGGATCGCGATCGGTGCCGCCGGCAATGCTGGCGGCCCAGCGCCGTCGGCCTAGACTGGCCATGGAAGCGAGTATGTCTTCAACTGTGTGAAGCTGCGCATCGCCTCCAACACGCCCTCCTTGTGCCCGAGCCCGGACTGCTTGATGCCCCCGAATGGTGTCAATTCGGTGCGATATCCGGGAACTTCCCACACGTTGACGCAGCCAACGGCAAGACCGTTGATAAGCTTCGTCACATGATCAAGCCGGTTGGAACAGACTCCGGCAGAAAGTCCGAACTTCGTTCCGTTCGCGATCGAAATGATCTGATCAACGTCGTTCGGGCAACGGATGATCGGCAGCACGGGTCCAAATGTTTCTTCAATTACCAGTTCGGACGTTGGTGAGACATGGTCCAATAGGGTAGGCGGATAAGATGCGCCATCAGGCCGGTTGCCGAGCAATAGAGTAGCACCAGCAACGACGGCATCGGTAACGCGTCGCGCAATCAGTTGGGCCGCCTCTTGATTGATGACGGTGCCGAGGTCAACCGATGGATCGCTCGGATCGCCAATCGAGAGCTTCCGCATGTGATGGAGCGCCCGTTCGGCAAATTCGTCGGCGACGGAGTCAACCACCAATGCCCGCTTGACGGCAGTACATCGTTGACCCGAGTTCTTGATCGCTCCGTGGACAGCCAGATGCGCCGCCCGATCGACATCCGCGTCCTCAAGCACGATGATTGGGTCGTTCCCACCGAGCTCCAAGATGAGCTTCCGGTAACCGGCCCGTTCTGCAATGTGGTGCCCAACGCCAACGGAGCCAGTAAATGTCACCAGCTCCGCATCGGGATCAGTGAACACCGCGTCTCTTAAGGCGCCAGGGGCTCCTGTCACGATCGAAAGCATACCCTCCGGCAGCCCTTGCTCGTACAAAATCCTGCCTAGTGCCAAGGCAGTCAACGGCGCCAGCTCAGACGGCTTTAGGACCACGCGGTTGTTTGTCGCTATGGCAGGGGCAAGTTTGTGGCTGACGAGATTGAGAGGATGGTTAAACGGCGTGATAGCTGAGATCGCACCGACGAGCGGTGAGCGCATGGAAAAAATGCGCCGATCATGAGGGGTTGCGCCAATGTCAGATGGATAAATCTCGCCCTCGCTCTGGATCAAGGCATGGGCAGCAAATGACCAGACGTCGCATGCACGCCCGGTTTCATGCAAGGCGTCCTTCAGGCAGAGACCGGTTTCCGCCGTGATAAGCCGAGCAAACCGGTCTTGATCCCTTTTGAGGGCGCTTGCCGTCCCCAGGAGGATATCCGTTCGCTCACGGCGTGTGAGCCGAGCATCAGTCCGTGCGGCTGCCTCAAATGCTTGGCGTGCATGCTCCGGTCTGGCCTGCGGGACCCTCCCAAGAAGCATTCCCGTAAATGGATTGCGGACTTCGATTGTCACGTCCGAATGGGTAGGCGCGCCCGCGATGAGCATTGGATGATAGTCATGATCGTTATCGTACATGCCGTAACTCAATTGGTTGGTGGTCGATCTGAGATCCGTACAGGGCTATCGTTCCTTCGAAGAGGACTGTCGACCCGAAAAGGGCAGGCGGCCGCTTCTCTGATGACAACCCTGTTCATCCTAAGAATAGAGCGGTGAAAATCAGGCGTAGGCGTCCATGGATCTATGACACCAGTCCCCTTTTTCTGGCTATTGCGGGCTCATTACCGCGAATTTCGACGCAGCGCTGAAACATGGTCTTGTTCTGTAGCGGAGAATATCGACTCGTGACGCGAGGAAGCTGAAAGGGATGCAGGCGGTTGACCTTGCAAACCACGAAGTGAGGGCCGTTACGCTGGGAGCATTGCCGCATGGCAATCGTGATATGCTCGGCCCGCTCACAGCGGGTAGCCGTTCGATACCCGCAGGCGGACGCGACAGCTTCGAGCGATGTCGTTCGTGACGTCGAGAGCTGACCGCCCGTCGAAACGTACCCTTCGTTGTCCAGCACCACATGGATGAGATTTTGGGGGCCGGCATAGCCAATTGTTGATAGGATCCCCATGTGCATCAGCGCGCCGCCGTCTCCATCCAATGCCAGGACCGGCCGGTTAGGCGAGGCCAGCGCAAGCCCTGCCGCAACCGCGCTGCAATGCCCTAGGGAGCCCTGCATGTAGAAATTCAGAGGACGATCTTGGACACGGAACAGCTCACGAGAGATGAATCCGGTCGTCGAGACAATGAGAGTGTCAGTCTCGAGCTGGTCGCAAACCAGCTCAATGGCGTGCCCGACACTGACCCCGTAATGAATTGCATCAGTCCGTCTTTTTTGGCCGCGCCACAGTCGGATAGCTGGCCTTGCCGAAAGAGCAACGCAAATGGTGCGGCGCGATGAAAGGCATCGCTACCGCGCGCGAGCGCGTGATCCAACCCTGACTCGGTCCCATCGAAGTCACACCAGTCAATAGAGAGCTCGTTCAGAAGAGCTTTGGTCTTGGCGCCCATGATCGCGTGTTGTGGCTCGTCGGCAGATTCTTCGGGGTGGCCGCGAACGGATAAGAGAAGCAGGAGCGGAATTTTGTTGACCATCAATAGAGATGTCAGCGGATTGATGATGTTGCCGAGCCCGGAATTTTGAAGCGCAACGACTCCTCGGCGACCTGAGAGCACCGCGCCAGCAGCTAGCGCAACTGCGCTGCCTTCATTGGCGGCAGGAACGGTCAGGAATCCAGAAGTTTCAGCCACTTGGTCAAATAAATCGCCAAAGTTGGAACAAGGCACGCCAGCAAAAACACTGTATCCGGCCGCGCGTATCTTCGACAGCAGAACGCGGGTCGGAATAGACATGTCGTGCTCACGCGATTCATGGAGTGGAGCGGCGGAATCGGCCGTTTCCCCAAAGCGGTCAGGCGTTCTTTCTCGCGACGATGAGACTGCGGTTGCAGATGGATTTGTGGTAGTCGATCTCTTGAAAGCCGGCGCTCTCGAGCATGATCCGCATGTCCTCAAAGGTGTAACAGCAGCCTTCGTAGCCTGTCGTAAGCAGCACGGAGTATTCTGCTTCGGCAGCGGGGGACGGGCGCCCTCCGCGATCGTCAGGGTGACAGCTGTAAATTGCGATGCGACCACCGGAGGCAATGCTGTCAAAAGACTTAGTCAGGAGCAGATGGACCTTGTCTGGTCCCCAATTGTGAAGGACATGCGAATAGAGGTGGAGGCTAGCATCCCGGGGCAGTGGATCGACGAACATGTCGCCAGCTATGACATGGGCACGACCCGGGTATAAATTGCGGCCTGCGAGACACGTCCTTGCAAGCTGATCAACGGGCGGACGCTCAAAGATCGTTGCCGAGAGTGAAGAATAGCGCATCAACAAGTGCGCGGAATAGATGCCCGATCCCCCAGCTATATCGAGTACAGAAGTCTCATTCGTGCAATCGAGCAGCTTAGCGAGGTGCGGAGCAAAGATCCGTCCGCGTTCCTCCATTCCGCGCGTGTTCAGATCGGCAAACTCGTCGGTCTGCATTAACGCGTCCCAGGTCTTGGTTACGCCGCGCTCAACGTGCCAGGTGTCCGAACCATCCTGCCGTAGGATCTCATAAAGTTCCCGAACAGAAGGCTTATACTTCATGGTTGCAATATACGAGGCGACATTGTCCGCGGAATTGCCGCTCAGATACTGAACGGCTGTGGCCGTTGCGTGCAGCCGGCCGGATTCGTTGGAGATCAGGCCCCACGATTCGAAGAGTCGAACCATGGTGCGCGTTGGCCGCTCCCGAAGAGAGAAATGAAGTCGTAGTTCCTCCTCGGTTACCGGATGACCATCCAGGTAAGTAAAGAGATCGAGCCATGAGACTGCTGCGATATAGAGATCAGCGGCATAGGAGCTGTCGCGCCACTTGATGATTTGTGCAATATCGGGAGAGTAAACAGGGGCGACTTCAGAGATATCGGCGCGTGACGTCAGTGCAGACGATTGCATTGCCGCAAGTCCCTTCTCAGAACGATTTGCATCAATGGATGAGCTATTGCTGAATCTCGGCGAGCTCTGGTGCGATGTTCAGACATTAATCAGTGACACATGTCTGTCATCTAGAGCAATTGCTAATGTTGGTAGTTGACCCTTTCCAAACTTGCATGCCGCACGATATTGTAGGAGTAGCGGCCAAGCTCCGACAATCGCAAGCTGTTCGATTGTTGGTGAGAAAGAGCTAAGCGCGGCGTGCCCAAGACTCGGCAATCTTGTTTTGCGGAGCACCTCTTCGCATGCTTGGCGTCGATACAAGCGCGACGCTTCCTCTAGACAGTACAACAGGTCACCAACATCGAAGCCGGTTGGCGGGCAATCTCTTGCGCTCGCGTGGTCGCTCGCATGCCGGTCGGTACCGGACCGTGTCGCGTTGGTAGCGATACGCATCCGGCTTCAGAACGCGGTCTTCTTAAGCCATATCCAGTGCTGCGACGCGAGCTGGTGGCGGTGTGGCACTTCGGACGTATGTCGCAACTGCGTCAATGCGTGCAAGGCACCGCAGCCTAGCGCGGACGTTCTAGTAGTTGTCGTTAGGCTTGACTATCGCGACCAGCAACTACTGGTACGATACTTGCTGCTCTCCTTGCCGGGGCCTCAAAGGCACACAGGAGGAGAAATGACCCAGCCCACGATCAGGGCCAATGGTGGTAATGGCGCGCATGCGACAGCGAAATTCGACGCTGTGGTCATCGGAGCCGGCATTGCCGGCCTTTATCAACTCTACCGTCTCCGAGAGCTCGGGCTGAGCGTCAGGGCGATCGACGCGGCCTCCGGTGTCGGCGGCACTTGGTATTGGAACCGATATCCCGGTGCGCGCGTCGATTCAGAAGGCTACGTCTATCAATACCTTTTCTCGGAAAATCTCTACAAAGGATGGAGCTGGAGCGAAAAGTTTCCGAGCCAGCCGGAAATCGAACGCTGGCTGAATTACGTAGCGGACGAGCTTGATCTGCGCAGAGACATTCAGTTCAGCACGACCGTCCAGAGCGCTCATTTCAATGAAGCGGCGGAACGATGGGTGGTCACGACCGACAAAGGTGATGTGATAGACGCCCAGTTTCTCATCACTTGTTGCGGCATGCTCTCGGCGCCCCATGTGTCCTTCCCGGGGCAGGACACCTTCAAGGGCCAGGTGTTTCATACGGCGCGATGGCCGCAGCAGCTGGTCGATCTTGCTGGGAAGCGTGTGGGCGTAGTCGGTAACGGAGCAACGGGGATCCAAGTCATTCAGACGATCGCGGAAGAGGTTGGCCATCTTAAGGTATTCGTCCGCACGCCGCAGTACATCATCCCTATGAAAAACCCCAAGTACGCCGCCGCGGACGTCGTAGCCTACAAGTCAAAGTTCAAAGCCCTTGTCGAGAGGCTGCCGCATACGTTCACGGGCTTCGAATATGACTTTGAATACGCCTGGGCCGATCTCCCCCCTCAACAGCGCCGCAAGGTGATAGAGGATTGCTGGAACGACGGTTCTGTGAAGTTGTGGATTTCATCCTTCGCTGAACTGTTTTTCGATGAAGCGACTAACGAAGAGATCTCCCAATTCGTGCGCGCGAAGATGCGCGAGCGGCTTAGGGATCCTAAGCTGTGCGACCTGCTGATCCCAAGCGAATACGGATTCGGCACTCATCGGGTACCTTTGGAGCAGAATTTCCTCGAGGCGTTCCATCGACCCAATGTGGAGATTGTCAGTGTCAAGACCAACGCAATCAAGCGCATCACAGCCGAAGGCATCCAGACAGCGGACGGCACGGTTCACCCGCTTGACGTCATCATCCTGGCGACCGGATTTGACGCAGGAACGGGCGCTTTGACCCGTATCGACATCCGCGGTCGCGACGGACGATCACTGAAGGAAGAATGGGGCAGAGACATTCGGACCACTATGGGGTTGCAGGTGCACGGCTATCCGAATCTCTTCACGACCGCGGTGCCGCTTGCTCCCTCGGCAGCGCTTTGCAACATGACCACCTGCCTGCAGCAGCAGGTCGAGTGGATAACCGGATGCATCAGCTATCTCCGTGGCAAGAACTTGAACGTGATCGAGCCCACCAAAGAGGCGGAAGATAAATGGGTGGC
>NZ_JBBIAM010000208.1:0-8814 GCF_054185185.1 Bradyrhizobium sp. UFLA05-153 | reverse complement strand
GCCGAATCAAGTCGCGGCCGAGCCCACTGCCGTATCTGGACGGGTCCCCGAAGCTGTTTTTTTGTTAGTCGCACTCGTGCTCACGGCGGGTTGGCTTTACGCTCTCGGTACAGCGACATATAACTTAATAAGTTGGCTGTTCTCTTAGAAGAACGCTCAACCTACTTCGCAGGCAGCGGCGAAGACCACCATTGCCAAAACCGCGAATTGATCACCAGCTTCGCCACTCGTATGGCGACGACGCCTCGTTCTCGCGAGCGAACCATTGAGTGCCGCATACACAGAATGCTGTCGTAGAGCGCGTTCGCCATTTCCCACGCTGTATGCTCTCCGACGTAAACGGCTGTTCAGGAAGCGAACGCCCTGGAATTTGGAGCGGCTACTGGCGCGCCGGTCGGACGGCATCACCGTGGCGCCTTTCGAGCGAGGCGAGATCGGCCCCGACCTATTCCGTGCCGCGTGTCGCATGGGCCTTGAAGGTCTGGTCTCGAAGCATCGCGACCGGCCATATCGCGGTGGCAGGCAAAAATTTTGGATCAAGGTCAAGAACCGAAGCCATCCTGCAATGGAGCGGGAGATGTGACCGCGTACGGCCATAAGCGCCCCGCGATGTCTTGCCATTCGCAGGAACACTTTTTCGAACCGACGCTTGAGATTGTTATGTTGGTTCTTTCACTAGGGGTGCGTAGGACTCTGCGGCAGGCCCGGCTCTACGGCTACTTGGTCGAGCGAAACAACCAGATCTATCACCCGGGCGCCTTTCATCCGGTTTGCAAGAAATTGTTTGCACTCCGTCTCGTCGAAGGCGGTTGGCTGACAAAGAACGACGATCGATACGAGCTGACTACTAAGGGGCGTGAAGCGTCAGACTGAACTCCGGCGCACGATTAAGATGTCGGAGGCGGCTAAAGACGGAGGCGCCAGTTGAGGGACCGCCCTAATCGTCCCAGATAATCTTCGCACAGTTGGCGCACTGGTACACGCGTACAGACTGGCCGTCTCGCGTCTGAATCTCGGTCCTGAACGCAGCTGGCGTGCGGCAGTCGTCGCAGGAAGGAGGCCTGACTGCTTCGCTCGGGCGCGCTTGCGTGAGCATGACCTCAAGCATGCCCGGGAATGCGGATGAGTTATGTTCACTTTTGGACATACGGAAAGCTCAACGATCAGGGACTTACGGTTGCAGCAGCGACAAGATGCGATGCCGATCCTGCTGACGGCGGCGCTGGTTCTCGCGCAATCCTTCCAGTTCGGCTTGAGCGCTGCTGGTGTCATGATTCTGCTGTTTCAAACTAATGACCAATGCCTCCTGTTCCGCGAGGCGCCGCTCACCGTCAATTATCTCGCGCTCCAGTTGTCTCAACTCATCCAGAAGTGCGTCGTTTAACATCACCAAACCCACTAGCTTTCCGACAAGCGACCCCAGCGAGGGGGTACCGAGGCCGCCAACCTTGTAGGAAGGTTTTCTCTCGGCGTGGTTTCATTGGAGGTTGTACCGAGAGCATGGAGTTGACTAGCTCTGTCGAGAGTCGTTCCACCGCCAGTCCTTGGAAACCGGTTGGAGAATTCGGCTCACCGAGGAACGGAGGTTGGTGTCCACCGTTTCTTTGACAATATTCCCCGAGGGAGTTTTCCATGGCAAAGACGAATTGTTTGATTGTACGAGCTGTTGGAAGCCAACTGGATCAGTTGCGCGGAGAGGCATCTCGCATTTCACGAGGAAATAAAATCGACTGGTGGGTTGAGCGCGGCGAGATTGGGACGCGGTTTTGCTTTGAGACTGCTGAAGCCAAACGGGCGTTTGTATCAATCTGCCAAAACTTCGCTGTTTCTTGCATCGAAGCCTAGCAAGCAGAAGCGAGAAATCAGGCCCGCCAGCGTGAACCGGCAGGGCGTCAGCCGTACCGTGGCGGCCGGAGCTGCTCCAGCCCCTCTTCGATCACTCGCAGATCATCATGAACGTATTTTAGTGCATGGCGCGGATCGATGCTGGCCGTGCACTGGAGGATTTGCAGCAACTGACGCCGGAGCTCTCTCATCTCCTCCAGCGCTCGCCGGTTCTTCAAACGCACGTGGACGGAAACGAGTGTTTCAATGGTAGACGGCATTGGAGGGTGCAATCGACATCATCAAGTAGATTGGCGGCGTAGGAACATTGGGACTAGCGCCCCGGTTGGAAGAGCGCGGTTCAACGCCAAAGTTCTTGCCTGGAGGTGACGGTGTCAAGATTGCTGGTTTCGAAGGACGATCTTGAGCGTATCGCGCTGCAGGAGGTCCACAGTTTTCCCGGCACCGAAACGGTCGTCTCCGTTGAAATCGAATTAAAGCAAGGCGACAGCCCCGGCACGAACTGGAGGCTGCATGTGGTGGCACAGGAGGGCTGCGATATCGCCCGCGTGCAGCATGCCGCAGAGACCACGCGCGACCGGCTAAAACATCGCTATGAGATCCGCTTGAACTAGCTCCTCCGCGGGCGCTGAATGATTTCGCAACTCGGCAGCCGCACCAAAAGAAAACCTGCCTGCCTCGGGAGCCGACGGGCCCTCAGGCTCACCGCCTCAAACCGCGGAGTGCGTCGCCAGCCGCTTGTAGGTCCTGTGGACGGACAACTTCGGGAGCGGCCTGCCATCCGTCAAGGCGTTAGAGGCCCGGCATTGGAGGCAAATCCGAACCGGACCTCGCAGCCGCCAATCCCGCGGGGGAAACGAAAGATCGCACGGCAGGCTGACAGCCGCCTTACCCGGCCGCCCGCTGACGGGCCTTCACTCAACTAACGAAATCGGCACAGGCTCTCGCGTTGGGACGGGGCCGCTTGGGGATGCTTTGCGGCCTTGTGCTTGGAGAAAAGGCGCCACTACTTGCCCAACCCCCGGTGGCGCCTTTCCTCACCTTATTGCACTCGCGAGTGAAGCTCTTCACAGAAGCTTGGCATAGCTAGGCTTTGGTTGCTGGGGTTGATCCTTCGGGCCTCTGGAAGGCAACTGGATCAGTTGCGCGGGGAAGCATCCCGCATCGCGCGGGGAAGCAAGATTGACTGGTGGATCGAGCGTGGCGACGCTGGGACGCGGTTTTGCTTTGAGACCACTGAAGCGAAAAAAGCGTTTGCCTCAATCTGCCAAAACTTCGCGGTTGCTTGCAGGGAAGCCTAACGAACGGAGAACGGGCCGCCAGTGTGATACCGGCGGGCCTTCTCGTTCACCACCTCGGGCGCGGGCATTAAGCATGCCGTTGAGCGCGGCTGGATTGAGATGCACGAGAGCGGGACCTATGTGAGGCTCCTGAAGCAATGACCACTGTTTCGCGAGGGATTCAAAGGGTGCTGCGACAAGCCCTGCTCTATGGCTATCTGCACGAGCGCGGCTGCCGGCTATATCACCCGGGAGGCAGCGGGCCTGTATGCAGCCGGGCTTTGGCAGATCAAGCCATCAAGGACGGCTTTATCCTGAAGAATGGACAGAGGTACGAGCTAACGGACAAAGGGCGGCATGCAGCTCAATAACGCTCGCAGACCTCGACCATGATGTTGGCTGCACTACAGGGGAAGTAGAGCGCGACGTACAGAATGAGGCCGGTCAGAACGAATGCCCAGACGACCGGGCTGATCAGCGTCCGCGTCTCCACAACCCCTCCAGGAAGTTTGCAGCCCCACCCTTGGGAGCCCGAGCATCGATTTCCTCGGCCGCACGCCTGCAATCTTCAGCGACCTTCAACAAGCCGATCCGTTCGAGCTCCATCGTGGCGAGCTGGGCTTCGTCTAAACAAATCCGCTCTAGCCGTCGGAACTCTTCCACCTCTCGCTTCATGCGATCGTCCAGCATGCCCATCCAATAAATCCCATGCGCAGCCGCCACACGTGGAATCAGACATCTCGTTAAGGTGGAGCTTAGCGGACCTATGCACCTGCGAATGTTCGCCTGCTAACATAGGAACCGCAGTAACGACAGCTTTCCGCCGAGGAACTAGGCGGCAGAAGACGCATTTCCGCCCCATGACAAGGCTTGTCTTCGGTCTAGGCGCCCTCGCGGGTTCGCTGTTCCTGTTCGAGCTCTGGCTCTCACAGCACGAGATCCAGAAAGGTGTCGAGCGGCTAGAGAACTACGAAATTCAGCGCACTCAGGGCCGCTAGTGTTCGAACGGGCTGGGAGAGAAGCCGCTAGGTCGGATCGCAGTTGCTCCAAAACAGAAAGGCCCGCCAGCGTGAACAGGCGGGCCTCGTCTTGATCGCCCGGGCCGTCGGCGGTGCATTGCGAGCCCGATAGCAGCCGAACCTGCGCCTATTCGCTCTCCTCGTTGAGGACCAGAGCGCCGAGTCCGAAGAAAGTAACGTCGCCGACCCAGACCAGTTCAAGCGCGGTTCTCGATTGCCGAGGTCTCGACTGGAACGTCGCGCGAGAAGGACACGACGAGAAAGACCAGGTTCGGAAGCAGGCCGATCCAGCCGCAAGCGAAGAACAGCCGTTTGAACAGGGATTTCGTGATCCCCTCACTCTCGCTAATCAATTTTCGTAGTCGATCTACGAACCGTGAGCTAGAGCGGTGTCTTGGCCGTGCGGCTGTTCAGGGCTCTATTCGAGCCCATAATGGCGGTGGCAGGCGGTGCAGATGCCGTCGAGCCGGTCGCTCACGTCCGAAATCGATTTCAGGTCTTGCGCCTCCGCGGCGCGGTAGGCCTCGTTTGCGGCATCCGCGAGCTTTTTCACGTAGCCGTTCCACTCCGCATCCCGCGCGCGCTGCGGAATCATCAACGCGTTGGTGGTTTCCGCCAGCGTCGCGGCGCCGCTGACCACCCTTTCCCAGTCATCGTCCGTCTTGGGGGATTGCTCGTGCTCGCCGCTTTTGTCGATCATCGATCCGTTCACGCTCCAGATAATTTGCGCGGCGGGAGTGAGCACGTGCTCCATGAACGTCTTCATATCGACATGAGGCTGGAAGGGCGGCATCGACACCGCGTCGTCGGACATCGATGGCGATGCGGCCAGGACCAACAGCGCGACCGCGACTATGACACATGCGCGCAGGCGGATGCTGCTCATCATCGGAGCACCTGCATGGTAAAGCCGATCCAGCGCCCGCAGGCGACGACGGCGATCCAAAGCAGAATGGACAGCGCGCCCGCCAGCCGCGCGCGGCGCGGCGGCAGGGCCTGCTTCTCCCAGTCCGGCAAGTCCCTCGCGCTGACGGCGTGGAAGACGATCATGTTGAGCCCGGCCGCGCAGATCAAAACCATCTTTGCGACGAAGTAGCCATTGGCCAGATATTTGGCGGCATTGGAGATGAAGAGCAGAAAGCCCGAACTCGCCGCAACCGCGAAGGCGCCCCAGGTCACCGGCAGAACCGCGCTCGCGAGGCGGCTCACCGGCCGATCGGTCGAGGCAAGCCCGAGCAATCTCAAGTCCAGCACGAGGATCGAGCCGACGACGAGGCTGATCGCGATGACGTGCACCGATTCAATGGACGGAAACAGCGTGTCGTTCTCGCGAATGTTTTCGGCGAGCCCGCTGTCCTCGAAGTAGGCAACAAGATCCCGGAATTGAGACATCACCCCACCTGCGTGTAGGCAATCCAACGCCCGGCGACCAGGATGCTGCACCAGACCAAGATCGACACCGTTCCGAGCGCCTTTCCCACCATCCGGCTTTGATCCTTCTCCCAAAATTCCGGCGAAGACGCGATCGAGCCCTGCAAACCCGCGGTCAGTACGATCGCGGCGAGAAGCAAGGCCATCTTGATGTAGAAGGTGGAATTGACGAGCGAGCGGCGCGGCTCGCCGATAATCAACAAGCTGCCGGTCACGAGCAGGATCAACAGGACCGGCCAGATCGCGGGCAGAAAGCGCCGCGCGACCTCACGCAGCGGCTCATCGCGCTCGAACAGCCGGAAGAAACGCAAGTCCACCAGCAGCGCGGAAGAAAACACGATCGCCACGCAGAGAATGTGAATGGTCTGGAGGGTCGGGATGATCCATCCGGCTGTCTGGATGGTGTGGCTGAGCGACGTCGCTGCCAGCCACTTCGAAAACTCGCTCAGCAGCGCTTCCATCGCGGGATCACTGCTCTTCCGGCATGAGTGTGTAGGTCAATTCCTGGCCGTTCGGCAAAGTCACCTTGCGCAGGAATCCGCCGGACTTGCCGTCGCGCAACGGCAAGTAATGGAAGACGGCGTGATCGCCCGGTTGCAGCGAACGCTTGGTCCAGCCGGAGCGCGTCAGCACCCCGGGGCTTGAGACCTCGAACACCCAGGTGCCGGACTGCGGTCCCTCCTTGGCGTCGGACTCCACAACGAAGCTGATGTGAGGATTGGTCCAGTTGACCTGCTTGACGGTGCCCTCCATCGTCAGCGGATGGTCGCTGTCGTAGGCGGCATTGGAATGGTGCGCGGCTGCGATGCCGCCGAAAGACAATACCAGGCAAGCGGCAAGAAGAGGGACCTTCGGCGGCATCTCGATCATTCCCCTATTTTGCGGTGTGAACCGTCCCATACGCGCCTTGCGCGTTGGTGATGAATATGTCGTTGCCGTGCTCATCCTTGCCCGGGATCAGGTCTTCCTGCTCGCACTCACCCTCGATTATTTCATAGTGGCGATCGGGATAGCGGCGGAAAATTCGCGTCGTCTTCCACGTCGCTGTGAGAACTTTTGGCACCGTGATTTCAAGATCGTCGTGCATGACATTCGGCTCGGTCAAATGGATGCGCTCGACGATGTGCATGTCGCCGTTGTTGGGGATGCCGACCGCCTCGCTGATCGCGATATAGGCCTGCGGCACGATCGCGGTGGTGTCGACCACCAGCGTATCGCCTTCCCAATGACCGATCGAATGGCCGTGCAGCGTCAGGTCCGGATCTTCCGGGTGTTGGTGGCCGTCGAGGTAGATTCGCCGCATCCGGTTGCCGTCGACCTCGCCAAGCATGGTGATGCGGCCAGGGGTCGTGAGCACCTCGAACGCATTGTGCATCATCAGCATCCAGCTCGGCATGCCGTGGGGCAGGCAATGGCTCAGGACGAGGAAAGGCCGGCCGGCCTTTTCCTCGGCGATCAGATGTTGGACCTGCTGCCGAATTTCCGGCTTCCAGGGCGGCATGTTCGCCGTCTCCTGACGCTTCTGGTCCCTGATGTCCGGAAGCCATACGCCGTTGAAATCAGCCTCCGCCATGGCGGTGAACGCAGCCAGCGTTTGCAGCAGGGCCGCGATAGAACCAACCAGCACAAACCGCTCCGCAAGCTTCTTGGCCATGCGACATGCGACCTTCCAGCAAATTCCACGTTAGGATAGGTTGTGCAATTGCGAAAGGAAAGCCACTGCCGCGTACACGCCACTTCACACTTGCTGGATGTATCGTACCGGTCGAATTAGGAGGGTTGGCCTTTTCATGGACCGTGGCGCCATCGATGCCTCCGTTGCGGGGATAATCGGTGAAGTGGCAGGAAATGCGAATCCACGGATTTCTTGAGCGAGGACTTTCTCGCCCCTGCGCTCGCGAGCTGGATTTTCAAGGATGTGCCCGCAAGCTTTCTCGAATGCCTGTCCGAGCGCCGCGCCGCGATCGTCCTGCCAGAGATCGGGATGGCGCATTGCCAGCAATTTATCAGTTCGCAGAGGCTCCAACGGTCTGCTGCGAAGGCTCGGCCCTGTTTCCGTGCGCTTCGCGCGCTCTTTACGCCCTGGAGCGGCGCCGGAAGCCGCAGCGCGCAAGCTAGTGGAAATCGCCAATGGCATCGAAGCCGTCCAGGACGGCCTCCATATTGAGAAGATCAACGCGCCGTTTCGCAGCGGTGCTGAGTTCGGCGCCGGCATCAAGACGGCGGTCGAGCGCAGGTGGCTCGAGCTCCACGAAAGCGGGACCTATGTCAGGCTTCTAAAGCAATGACCGCCATTTCACGAGTGATCCAAAGGCTGCTGCGACAAGCATTGCTCTACGGTCATCTGCACGAGCGCAACGGAAGGCTATATCATCCGGGAAGCAGCAGGCCTATTGCAGCCGAGCTTTGGCAGATCAGGTCGTCAAAGACGGCTTCATTCTGAAGAATGGACAGGGACGCTGAAACCAAGCTCAGCGAGACTGTTGATATCGTGAAAGCTTGACGATTCGGACTGAAATTGCAGAGGCCTTAAGATCAATCGTTCATCCATCTGGCCGGCCCCGCTACCTGACGATATCGACCGCGTTGCAGCAGCGGCCGTCATCATCTCCGGTCTGTCCGTGCCTGCCTCCGCCCCTTTTTGAACGGACGGAAAACCTTGGAACGGCACCAAAAAGAAGTAAAGCCGCCGAAGCATGACAGGCGCCCGGAAAACGCCCATCACTCGTCGATTGAAGCTGCAAACCCGCGGCGTCGTCGCTTCGCGGTCGTTCTAACCGCGCCTTTGCTGCCAATCGTCCATGCTTCTCCATGGCCGCACCGCGGGCACTGGAAATCAATTTCGTGATGGCCGGTCCGCCTGGATCCGATGAAGTTCGCAGCCATCGGCCAAGCCCGACAATTCGGACAAACAACTAAAACATGATCAGGGTCGAGCACGGGCAATCGTCCCATTATCCAGGGGACCCGGGTCATTGCCTAACTGTGCGTTTTTTTGATCGTTCCTTGGGCGCGAGCCGTGAGGCTCTAAAGCGGGGAAGCCTGCGCCTCCTTGCGATCTAGGAACAGTGAAGGGTCGCCAGAGTTGGACCGCGGCGGCTGGAGACGTTGCTGTCATCCGCTACTTTTTCGACATCAGGGACGGAGCTGAGCTTTACCCGAACGAAGAAGGTCTAGAACTGGCGAATGAAAGGGTTGCTGAGCTGGAGGCCGCAAATACGTTGGCTGCCATGTTGAAG
>NZ_JBBIAM010000207.1:0-8784 GCF_054185185.1 Bradyrhizobium sp. UFLA05-153 | reverse complement strand
GACCATGGCCTTGGTCTCGCCAAGCGCCTGCACCAGGGCAACGACGTCACCGACCGTGTCGAAGATGGAGTAGGCGGTGACATTCGATGGTGCCGTGGTCCGGCCATAGCCCCGCATGTCCGGAGCGACGACGCGAAAGCCGGCCGCCGCCACCGCCGGGATCTGGTGACGCCAGGAGTAGGAGAGTTCCGGCCAACCATGGCAGAGGATCACGAGCGGCCCCTGGCCCTGCTCACGGACGAAAAGATCGATCCCGTTGGCTGAGATCACGCGGGAGGAGGACATCGCTTTTCCGCCTTGTTTCAGAGGTTTGGTCGGAAATCGTGAGGCGCCACGATAGGGACCCCGGCCCACCTGTGCAATCTTCGGGTGATGATCCGGTTCCCCGTGTTGTTTGCGCGGGGGCCAACTGTTAGAACGCCGCTCTCAGGGCTTCGCCATGGCATTTCACTTTCCTCCGACCCGCCCATCCCGGTTCGCCGCCGGGTGGCTCGCGCGCGGGCTCGTTGCCGCCGGCGTGGCGCTGAGCCTCGGCTGGGGCGGCATGCTCTATGCCGCCAATCAGAGCGTGCAGGGCGCCAAGAAGGAAGAAGCCGGCTTTGATGGCGACGCGCCCACCGCGATCCTGATCGAGGCGTCCAGCGGCAGCGTGCTGTTCGAGAAGAATGCCGACGAGCTGCGCGCCCCCTCCAGCATGATGAAGCTGATGACCGCGGAGGTCGTCTTCAATGCAGTGAAGAAGGGCGACATCAAGCTGACCGATGAATACCGGATCAGCGAGAATGCCTGGCGGAAGGGCGGTGCGCCCTCCGGCAGTTCCACCATGTTCGCCGCGATCAACAGCAAGGTATCGGTCGACGATCTCCTGCATGGCGCGATCATCCAGAGCGGTAACGACGCCTGCATCGCGCTCGCCGAAGGCATGGCGGGCAACGAGCGCCTTTTCGCCACCGATTTCATGACCAAGCGCGCCCGCGAGCTCGGCCTGACCAAATCGACCTTCGCCAATTCGAACGGGTTGCCCGACCCCGGCAACAAGATGACGGTGCGCGAGCTCGGCATTCTCGCGCGCCACGTCATCCTGGACTATCCGGAGTTCTACAAGCTGTTCGGCGAGAAGGAGTTCACCTGGAACAAGATCCGCCAGCCCAACCGCAATCCGCTGCTCAACGCCATGGAAGGTGCCGACGGGCTGAAGACCGGCTTCACCAAGGAGGGCGGCTACGGGATGGTCGGCTCGGCCGTGCAGAACGGCACGCGGCTGATCGTCGTCGTCAACGGCCTTGAAGACTCCGAGGATCGCGCCACCGAAGCCAAGAAGATGCTGGAATGGGGTTTTCGCAACTTCGAGACCCGGACGCTGATCGCGGCCGACCAGCCGGTGGGCTATGCAAAGGTGTTCGGCGGCGAGAGCCGCTCGGTGAAACTTGTCGCCAAGGATCCGGTCAAGGTGATGGTGCACAAGAACGGCGGCGACAAGCTGATCGCGCGCATCGTCTACAGCGGTCCGGTGCGCGCGCCGGTCCGGGAGGGGCAGCCGGTCGGCGTGGTGCGGGTCTGGCGCAGCGGCCAAATCGCTGTGGAGACACCGGTCTATGCGGCGGAGGCGATCGGCACCGGCTCAACCATGCGGCGCGCGATCGACGGCGCGAGCGAGCTCGTGATCGGCATGTTCCGCGCGGGCGCCGAGAAGCTCTGACCATGAACGAGATTGCAGTGAAGTCGCCGTCCGGGCGCGGGCGATTCATCACCTTTGAAGGCGGTGAGGGCTCGGGCAAGTCGACCCAGATCAAGCGGCTCGCCGACCGGCTCGACGCCACCAAGCTGAAGACCATCGTCACTCGCGAGCCCGGCGGCTCGCCCGGCGCCGAGATCATGCGCCATCTCGTGCTGTCCGGGATGGGCAAGCTGCTCGGGCCGGATGCCGAGACACTGTTGTTCGCGGCCGCCCGCGACGACCATGTCCGCACCGTGATCGAGCCGGCACTCAACCAGGGCACGTGGGTCCTGTGCGACCGCTTCGCCGACTCGACGCGGGCCTATCAGGGCAGCCTCGGCAGCGTGCCTGAAGGCGTCATCAACGCGATGCAGCGGGTTACGATCGGTGATCTCAAGCCGGACGTCACGATCATCCTCGATCTGCCGGTCGAGATTGGTCTGCAGCGCGCGGCCGCGCGGCGTGGCAGCGGCACACCGGATCGCTTCGAGGGCGAGAGCCTCAAATTCCATCAGGATCTGCGCGAGGCCTATCGCAAGATCGCAGCCGGCGATCCCGGACGCTGCGTGCTGATCGACGCCAGTGGCGATGCGGACACGGTCGCCGCGCGAATCTGGGCGGCGTTGCGCGATCGCGTGTTCAGCGCTCCGACGAAGGCAGCGTCCGCATGAGCCCTCGCCAGACCGAGCGCGAGACCGCGATTCCGCATCCGCGCGAGACCAGCCGCCTGTTCGGCCATCGTGAAGCCGAAGCGGCACTGCTCACCGCCTATCGCAGCGGGCGCATTCCGCATGCCTGGCTGATTGGCGGACCGCAAGGCGTCGGCAAGGCGACGCTGGCGTACCGGATGGCGCGCTTCGTCCTCGCGCATGGCCATCCGCTCGCGCCCGCCGTGCAGCGAGCCGAGGATCTGTCGATCGATCCGAACGATCCCGTGGCGCGTCAGGTCGCCGCCGGCTCGCATGGCGGGCTGTTGACGCTGGAGCGCACGGCGAACGACCGCGGCGTGATGAGGACGGTCATCACGGTCGACGAGACGCGCGAGACGATCGCATTCTTCGGCTCGACGGCGGCTGCCGAAGGCTGGCGCGTCTGCATCGTTGACACCGTCGATGAGCTCAATCCGAACGCGGCGAACGCGCTGTTGAAGATCCTAGAGGAGCCGCCACAGCAATCGCTGTTCCTGCTGGTCAGCCACGCGCCGGCGCGGGTGCTGGCGACGATCCAGTCGCGCTGCCGCAAGCTGCGCCTGCGCTCGCTTGCGACCGACGACGTGATCGGTGCTGCGGCTGTGGCCGCCGAGCTCGACGTGAGCGATCCGGCTCTGCGAGAGGCTGCAGAGGCTTCCGAGGGCAGTGTCGCGCGGGCGCTGACGCTGCTCGGCGGCGATGCGCTGAAGCTTCAGCAGCGTACCGCGGCGCTGCTCGCGCGTCTGCCGCAGGTCGATCCAAAGGAGCTGCACACGCTCGGCGATTCGCTCGGCACCAGCGATCGCGTGGCTCTCGCGGCCTTCATCGACGGCATCGACCGCTGGATCGCCGAGCGGCTGCATGCGGATGAGGCGAGCGCCAACCAGAACCTGCCGCGCCTTGCACGGCTTGCAGAGGTATGGGAAAAGATCGTCCGCGCCGCGCGCGACACCGAAACCTACAATCTGGAGCGCAAGCCGCTGGTTTTTTCGGTGTTCGGCTGGCTCGCGGACGCAACGCGCTAGGCGCTGGTTTCCATTTTTTAGAGCCGCAAAGGAATTCGTGGTGGCAACGCGAGCTAAGAAAACCGTCAAACGCAAGAGCGGCAAGAAGGCTGCGAAAAAGACCGCCAAGAAAACGGCCAAGAAAACGGCCAAGAAATCGACCAAGAAAACAGCCAAGAAGGCCGCGAAGCGGTCGGCCAGGTCGCGTACGCCCAAAGCTGCCAAGAAGACCAGGAAGGTTGCTGCCAAGACTGCGAAGAAGTCCAAATCCAAGGCCAAAGCGCGCGTGACCAAGACGGCGAAGAAGGCCGGCAAGACGAGCGCTAAGAAGCAGGTCGTTGCCAAGAAGGCCGCCGGGAAAGCGGCGAAGGTCGTGAAGCCAACAGTGGTGGCTGCGCCACCCGCGGCGCCGGCCCCCGTCGCGGCTCCTCCCAAGGCTGCGAAGCCGAAAGCGCCGCGCGCGCCTGCTAAGAAAGAAGTCGCTCCGCAGACCGCAGAGCCGGTGGCGGCGCCGTCGCGCGAAAACGCCTTTTACATCACGACCGCGATCGCCTATCCCAACGGCCAGCCCCATATCGGCCACGCCTACGAGGCGATCTCGGCGGACGTGCTCGCGCGCTTTGCGCGACTCGACGGCAAGGACGTGTTCTTCCTGACCGGCACCGACGAGCACGGGCTGAAGATGGTCCAGACCGCGCAGAACGAGGGGCTGACGCCGTCGGCGCTCGCGACCCGCAACGCCAACCGCTTCAGGGAGATGGATGAGCGGCTCGACGTTTCGTTCGATCGCTTCATCCGCACCACCGAAGAGCAGCATCACCGCTCCAGCAAAGAGATCTGGCGGCGGATGGCTGATAACGGCGACATCTATGCCGACACCTATGCCGGCTGGTACTCGGTGCGCGACGAGGCGTATTACGCCGAGGACGAGACGCGCCTGAACGATGACGGTGTGCGGCTTGGTCCGCAGGGCACGCCGGTCGAATGGGTGGAGGAGAAGAGCTATTTCTTCCGGCTGTCTGCCTACCAGGACAAGCTCCTGAAGCTCTATGAGGAGAAGCCCGAGTTCATCGGCCCGGATGCGCGCAAGAACGAGGTGGTGAGCTTCGTCAGAAGCGGCCTGCGCGATCTTTCGATCTCGCGCACCACCTTCGACTGGGGCGTGAAAGTGCCCGGTGACGAAGAGCATGTGATGTATGTCTGGGTCGATGCGCTGACCAATTACATCACCGGCGTCGGATTCCCCGACGAGAGCGACGCCAACTGGGGCCGCTGGCCGGCGGACGTCCACATCATCGGCAAGGACATCATCCGCTTCCACGCGGTCTACTGGCCGGCGTTCCTGATGTCGGCGGGCATTCCCTTGCCGAAGCGGGTCTATGCGCACGGCTTCCTGTTCAACAGGGGCGAGAAGATGTCGAAGTCGGTCGGCAATGTCGTCGATCCCTTCAATCTCGCGGATCAGTATGGCGTCGACCAGATGCGCTATTTCTTCCTGCGCGAGGTGCCATACGGCCAGGACGGCAACTACAACCACGAGGCCATCGTCGCGCGCATCAATGCCGATCTTGCCAACGATCTCGGCAATCTCGCGCAGCGTTCGCTGTCGATGATCGCCAAGCAGCTCGGTGGGGTGCTGCCGGAGCCCGGCGAGTTCAGCGACAACGACAAGGCGATGTTGGCGCAGGCAGATGGCATGATCGCGCTTGCGCGTGAAGCGATGGCGACGCAGCAGATCCATCAATGGCTCAACGCGGTGTGGGCCGTGGTGGCCGAAGCCAACCGCTACTTCGCGGGCGAGGCGCCCTGGGCGCTGGCGAAGACCGATCCGGCGCGGCAGAAAACGGTCCTGTACGTGACCGCCGAAGTCGTGCGCCAGATCGCGATCCTGACCCAGCCCGCGATGCCGACGGCATCAGGCAAGCTGCTCGACAGCCTCGGCATCCCCGAAGGCGAGCGCAACTTTGCGATGCTCGGCGGCGAGAAGCGGATCGCGCCCGGCTCGACGCTGCCCGCGCCGACGCCGGCGTTCCCGCGCTACGTCGAGCCGGCGGCGTAAGGCCCGGACGATGTTGGTCGACAGTCACTGCCATCTGGATTTTCCGGATTTCTCGGACGATCTCGACGGGATCGTGTCGCGTGCCGCGGCCGCAGGCGTTGGCCGTATGGTCACGATCTCGACGCGGGTGCGCAAGCTCGACCAGCTCATCGCCATCGCCGAGCGCTACGACAACGTCTATTGCTCGGTCGGCACCCATCCGCACAATGCGGATGAGGAGGACGGCGTCTCCGCCGACGAGCTGATCGCGCTGACGAAGCATCCCAAGGTGGTTGCGCTTGGGGAAGCCGGGCTCGATTACTTCTACGACAACGGCTCGCCGGAGGCGCAGGCGAGGGGCTTTCGCGCCCATATCGCGGCGGCGCGCGCAACCGGCCTGCCGCTCGTGATCCACACCCGCGAGGCGGACGAGGATTGCGGGCGCATCCTGGAGGAAGAAGTCGCGAAAGGATCATTTGCCGCCGTGCTGCATTGTTACACGGGCGGACGCGAGCTTGCTCTGAAGGCGATTTCGCTTGGTCTCTACATCGGCTTCACAGGCATTCTGACCTTCAAGAAGTCGGAAGCATTGCGCGCGCTCGCGGCCGAGCTTCCGGCGGACCGCATCCTCGTGGAAACGGATTCGCCCTATCTCGCGCCGGGCAAATTCCGCGGCAAGCGCAACGAGCCGGCTTATGTGGTGGAGGTGGCAAAGGTGCTCGCCGAGACGTGCGGCGTATCGCTTGAGGAGATCTCGCGCCAGACCACCGAAAACTTCTTCCGCCTGTTCTCCAGGGTGAAGGCCTGAACCAGGGACGCCGCATGACACTGACGCTGACGATTCTGGGCTGCGGCTCCTCCGCCGGCGTGCCGCGCCCGGCGCTCGGCTGGGGCGCCTGCGATCCCAACAATCCAAAGAACCGCCGCCGCCGCTGTTCGCTGCTGGTCGAGCAGGCCGGCGAGCACGGCACCACGCGGATCGTGATCGACACCTCGCCCGACCTGCGCGAGCAGCTGATCGACGCCAATGTCGACCACATCGACGCCGTGTTCCTGACCCACGAGCATGCCGACCAGACCCACGGCATGGACGATCTGCGCTCGGTCGTGCTGCACATGCGCAAGCGCATTCCGACCTATTTCAACCAGTCGACCGCCAAAGACATCATGGCGCGGTTCTCCTATTGCTTCATCTCGCCGGAGGGCAGCGACTATCCGCCGATCCTGACGCGGCATTCCATCGAGGCGGGCGAGACCCAGACCATCCTGGGGAAGGGCGGCGCGGTGAAGATGACGGCCTTCCTGGTGCAACACGGCCAGATCCCCGCGCTCGGCTATCGTATTGGCGATGCCGCCTACACGCCCGACCTCAACGACATTCCGCGCGAGAGCTGGGGTGCGCTGGAAAATCTCGATCTCTGGATCGTCGATGGCCTGCGCTACACCGGCCACGTCAGCCATTTCAGCATCAATGACGCGCTGTCCTGGATCGAGCGCTTCAAGCCGAAGCGCGCTGTCATCACCAACATGACTGCTGACGTCGATTACGAGGTGGTGAGGCAGTCGCTGCCGGCGGGCGTGGTGCCGGCTTATGACGGCATGCGGCTGGAGATCGTGCCGTCGCCTTAGAGTTCGAAATGAGAATCGAGCAGGCCGCTCCAATCGTTCCTGCTCCGACCGTTCATGCTCACCAGTTTCCCTGTCCGGTCAAAATGAACGTACATTGTCCATGAAAACACGATTCCAAAGTGGTCGACCTCGCGTTGCGAGGTGAACATGGTCTCATCGTAATGCTGTAGATCGGGCACTCTCGACTTCACCACGTCCAGAGGGTCGCCCTTCCTCAGCAACTGCCATTCTCCTGGCATTGGTGGCTTGGCCATAAGAACGATACTAGTGGAAAGAAGTATAACGATTGCAAGGACAGCGATTTTCTTCACGGTGTCGTCCTACCAGGCGTAGCGCATGATGGCCTTGCCGGTATAGGACCGCACCTGGCTCGCGAATTCGCCGTCGAAGCTTGCGGCTGCGGCCCAGCCGTTCAGCCATTTCAATTCAATCGCCCCGCCCGCGAGCGCTGAGTTCGGAGCCAGCGCCGCGCCGCTGGCGACGTAACCGAGGCCGGGCAGCGCCTGGAAAGCCGGTGCAACCGTGCTTGCGGCGCTGAAATCATGCGCCCAGGCGAGGTGCGTCCGCAAATTCAGCGCACCGCCCTGAAGCGCGAAGGACGCGTTGGTGCGCAAGCCCAGTTCGCTGCGGCTGTCGGTGACACGATCGCTGCCGAAGGCCGCCGCAAACGCGTTCGTAGCAAAGGCCGGTTGGGATACGTTTGCCGGCAGGCTGAAGGCCATGACCTGTCCGGCGGCGTAAGCGGTCACGCCGAGCCAGGGAATCGCGAAGCGATAGCCGCTCTCGATGCGGCCGGAATAAGCATTGGCGTTGAAGGCCGCGTTGAGCTGGTCGACGCCGGGATGATCGCTGGTGATGGCTTGCCAGCCATAGGCAACCGCCGTGGCGACATAGGCCTGCCCGACCGTATGCCTGACGAAGGTTCCGGCCTGAAACAGATCGGAGCGACCACTGCCGGCGCTGCCGGCGAAATTGGTGCCGCCGCCGGCCATGGCAAAGCCAAACCGCGTTTGCGGCGACAGCGAGTAATCGGCCCCGACCACGGTTGCAAAAATCCGGCTCGATGAGCTCGGGCCCGGCGCGGCGCTGTTACCTGCCACTTGCGAGCCGCCGATTCCCGAAGCCCAGACGTTCCAATGCGGCGCGTACGCGGAGCCGATGAGGGGCATCTTGCCGTAGAGGGCCTCATAGACCTCGCGCCCGACACCGCCGCGCGTTCGATCTGAAGGGATCGCGGCGTAGGCCGCCAGCGCTTCGTCAGCGAGCGCCGGCGAGGCTTCCGCGCCGCGACCGTCGATAGCGGGATCGAGCAGCGTCTGCGTGAACTGCGTCATCGCGAGGAAAGTCGCTTGCGCGGTCTCGGCCTGGGACAGCGCCAATGGGCCCGGTGGCGATGCCGGACCGATGCCGGCACTCATACCCGAAGGTGGCGACATGGCTGCAGCAGCGACGCTCGGCTGACTGGTTGGATTGCTGCCCACGGGAGGTGAGGTCATGCCGCCGGTGACCGCGCCGCTGTTGGGCGTGGCGGGAGAGGCGATGGCAGCGCTGCCGGCATTGGGCGTTGCCGGCGATGCGGGACCTGCGGGCATGTGAGTTGTTTGCGGGGACGATGCAGGAGCGGCAGCCTGCTCCGTCGCAGGCGCGCTAACAGGCGCCTCCGGCAGGCCTTGCGCGTGCGCGATGCCCGGACTGTCTCTTATACAC
>NZ_JBBIAM010000206.1:0-8846 GCF_054185185.1 Bradyrhizobium sp. UFLA05-153 | reverse complement strand
CTTGGCTTCTGTTAAACGCTTCTGTCACAAAGCTCAGCAGACTTTATGTGGCGAACTTTAGATTCACGTGACTAGCTGCTGGCTACCCCTTCCAGCGGTCGGCGAACTTGGAATAGCATCAGGATTGCGAAGCAAGCGGCTGCTGCCGAAAGGTGCTTCAGCGTATGCCCGCTTAGAATTCGACCAAACGAATAGACCTCGTGGTCATAATATTCCAGCAGCTTGGCGAGCGCGTAAAGCCCAGCGGCGCCGACCCAGAAGGGAGTGCCGGTGTATTTCGCCGGAAAGAGGCTGAGGATTAATAGCAAAGCGAGAAACGGAAAAAATTGTGCCCACGCGTAGAGCCGCAAATCGTCGGTCCAGCGCCACAACAAAAGACTGAAAATGCCGATTGCAAGCAGCGGCCGTAACAACATTGCGCCCGCCTTGGCATCCACGCGCTCTTCAACGACAGCGGCAAGTATCGCGGCAAAGCAGAGAGTCATCGGCAATCGATCCCAGAACAACGTGTCGTCGTTCGGATCAAGATGGTAATACGATGAGCCAAAGCCGGTTAAGAAAATCCCGGCGAAGAGCACGAAAGTTGTTGCATCGCGACGAATTTGCGCGAGACCAAACGCGCCTACCGCGATGAAGGGCAGGTTCGAGGCGACATTCCAGAAGTTCGGCACGCCGAACAATTCGCGCTGATCGGCGAACTGATGATAACTCTGGTCCTGCAACAGGGGCGGAAGCGGCAGCAATGCGACAAGCGTAACAATCATCAAGCCATACAGAACCGGTATCGGCCGATCTCGGACTATGTTGCCAATTGCCATCAACGACGCTCCTTTGAGAATCGTGTCGGATCGTCCACAAAGTTGCGTAGTCGAAGCTGCCCACGGTGGTGCATTGGCTGACCTTGCCGCTGGATCACGCCTTCGGCTTCGAGACAGCCGATGTAGGTCCGGCTGCAACCGAGGTGGAGCGCCAGTGCCGACGCGCTGACGGTCGCGGGCTTTCTGGATCGCAGCCGAGACGCGACGGGCGAGTGATCGTTGCTGACGGACTCAGTCATCGTGTCCGCTCCTGTTGCGTCGGGGTAGGATAGCTAACTTCCTCTTCCGACGGCATAGCGGACCATGCCGGGATTTGCCACTGGCCCAATCGGGTCGCGAATGATGATTCCCCGTACGGCCTTGCCGGCGGCGTTTGGTGCCGCGATGCCGATCATGCCCAAGCGATTGCAAGTAGGCTGCGCGTCGGGCGCATCCGAATCAACGGCGCCCCTCTGGACAAGCGAGGAACGCATGGCGGGTTCAAGCTGTCGGGTATCGGCCGGGAGTGGGGGCGCGTCGGGATCGAAGAGTTTCTAGAGTACAAATCCGTCATCGGTTGACGCGGGGCGGGCAGGGTCACTTGTTCGACTTGGCTATGGAGGCCGCCCAGCACGATTGCTCTGCCGTTTAGCTGCTGAAACATGAAAGCTTACCTTGAGTGCAGCCTCATGTAGCACGCACTTATGGCTTCACTGACCGTGAACTTGCTCGACGCATCGGCCGCAGGAGTGTCGAATGACGCCGCTATCAGCTCGCTCAATCCTCAGGCATTCCGATATGCCCCGCCGCTATCCGGTCCATGAAAAAACTTCGCCGGTCGTCAACCGTGCTCGAAGGTGCCCCGGTTGTGCCCCAGTTTTTCTGGGGCACGCTTCTAGGGAAGCAATTCGTTAAGTCGTTGATAGTCAGGGCTTAATGGTGGGCGTACAAGGGATCGAACCTTGGACCTCTCCCGTGTGAAGGTTAGAGCCTGACCCAAATAGGTCACCCGGACGGGGTTCTTGCGTGTTTGCTCCATTACCAGGGGAGCAAAGGGGTAGCGACACTCCGTCCGATCAGTTTCCCGAGCGCGGACGTTAGAAGATTGGAACGACAACCGTGAAGGCGAACTGGCTGCGCAAGAGCAGCAGAGCGCTGGTGTCCACCGACGAGACTGCTCGTTAGCGTAAAAGCGGGACGTTGGTGCGGGCGAGGTCGATCAACTCGCTAGCGCGGCCGTCGAGCACGGCTTTCATGACCCACAGGCTGAAGCCTTCCGCCTGACCAAGCTCCAGCTCGGGAGGCATCGCGAGCTCCTGGCGCGCGGTGACGACGTCTAGGAGCGCCGGGCCGTCATGCGCGAACACCTGCTTCATGGCGGCCAGAAGGTTCGCCGGGTCCTCGACGCGAACGGCGAAAACGCCGGCGGCTGTTGCCATTGCGGCAAAATCGGGATTTGTCAGCGCCACTGCGGTATCGAGGAAGCCGGACGCCTTCATTTCCAGCTCGACGAAGCCGAGCGTGCTGTTGTTGAAGACGATGACCTTGACCGGCAGCTTGCGCTGCAGCAGCGTCACGAAGTCGCCCATCAGCATGGTGAAACCGCCGTCTCCAGACATCGAGATCACCTGCCGTCCGGGAAACGCGGCCTGCGCGCCGATCGCCTGCGGCATCGCATTCGCCATCGAGCCGTGCACGAGTGAGCCGATCAGGCGGCGCTTGCCGTTCATTTTCAAATACCGCGAGGCCCAGACGGTCGTGGTCCCGACATCGAATGTGAACACCGCGTCGTCGGCCGCGAGCTCGCTAATCGTCTTGGCGACGAACTGCGGGTGGATAGGCTTGTGGCCGCGACGGCCCACGGCGAGGTCGTCGAGCCCCTGGCGCGCGCGGTGGTAGTTCGCAAGACTGTCGTCAAGATGCGCGCGATCCGATTTCGGCCTCAGGCGCGGAAGCAGCGCTTCGATCGCGTCGGCGACATCACCGACCAGTCCGAGATCGATGCGGCAACGCCGGCCGAGATTCGCTCCGCGAAGATCGATCTGCGCGATCTTCGAGTCGACCGGATAGAATTGACGGTACGGGAAGTCCGTCCCGAGCATCAAAAGCGTGTCGCAGTCCATCATAGCGTGATAGCCGGAACTGAAGCCGATCAGCCCGGTCATGCCGACGTCGTAGGGATTGTCGTACTCGACGGCCTCCTTGCCGCCCAGCGCGTGGACGATCGGCGACTTGAGCGTCTCCGCAAGCTGCATCAGCTTGTCATGCGCACCGAGACACCCGCGCCCGCAGAGCAGCGTGACCCGCGACGCCTCGTTCAGCATCTTCGCGAGCGCGTCGAGCTCCGGATCGCGCGGCCGCAGCAGCGGGCGTGCCGGGAGCAGCGCATGTGAAAGACGGGCAGCCGGCGGAGCCTCCTTCAGGGCCACATCGCCCGGCAGCACGATGACGGAGACGCCCCGCTCCGCGACCGCGACGCGGATCGCGGTTTCGAAGACGCCAGGGAGCTGTGCGGGATTGGTGACCAGCTCGCAGTAGTGGCTGCACTCGCGAAACAGGTCCTGCGGGTGCGTTTCCTGGAAGTAGTTGCGGCCGACCTCGCTGCTCGGAATCTGCGCCGCGATCGCCAGCACCGGCACGCGCGAGCGATGGCAATCGAAGAGCCCGTTGATCAGATGCAGGTTGCCCGGCCCGCAACTGCCGGCGCATACCGCGAGCGAGCCGGTCAGGTGCGCTTCGGCACCTGCCGCGAAGGCGGCGGTCTCCTCATGCCGCGTGTGGACCCAGTCGATCGTTCCCCCCGAGCGCAATGCGTCGGTGATGCCGTTCAGCGAGTCTCCGGCGACGCCGTAGACGCGCCGAACTCCGGCTGCATTCAGGATATCGACAAGCAGATGGGCGATCGTGCGCGACATGGGACACCTCAGATCAGATGCATTTCGCGTGCAGCCGCAGTCAGCTCGTCGCGGAACGAGGGCTGGGCGAGCCCGATCAGGGCGTAGGCGCGCTCGTCCGAGCTCATGCCGCGCAAGTTGCAGATGCCGTGTTCGGTGACGATGTATTGCGTGTCGATCCGCGCATCCGTTGCCGGACCTTGCAGCTTCGGCACGATCCGTGATGCCTTGCCGTGAGCGGCAGTCGAGGACCCGACGATGAACGACAGGCCGCCGCGCGAGTATGACGCGCCCTTGACGAAGTCGAGCTGGCCGCCGGCGCCTCCGTACTCATGCGTCGCCAGGAACTCGGCATTGACCTGACCGGTGAGATCGACCTCGATCATCGCGTTGACGGAGACCACGTTGTCGTTCTCTCCGATGACGCGCGGATCGTTGACGTAATCGGCCATCCGACATTCGATCGACGGATTGTCGTCAATTAGGTCGTAGGTCGCGGCAGTACCCATCGCAACGTTGAACACGCTCTTGCCGCGATCGGTGGTCTTGTGCCGATTGGTGACAGCGCCGGAGGCGATGAGGCTCGCGAGCCCATCGCTCAGGAGCTCCGTGTGCACGCCGAGATTCTTCCGGTCGGTCAGCGCGCCAGCAATGATATTCGGCACGCCACCGACGCCGAACTGCACGCAAGCCCCGTCCTGGATCATTGGCATGACATGCGCCGCGATCTGGCGGTCGGTGTCGGTCGTCGCCTTGCTCGCGTAGGCACTGATCTCGCTCGTGTTCTCGACGATCGCCGATACCTGGGAGACGTGCACCTGACCTGTGCCGTGGCTGCGCGGCATGTTGCGATTGACCTCGACGATGATTCGCTTCGACCGCTCGATGCCGGCGAGGGAGTAGGCGCCGCTCGGACCGAAGCTGAACCAGCCGGCCCGGTCCATCGGCGCGACCTGCAGCAGGAAGACGTCGAAGGGCGGCCGCTCGCGGACGATGCCGGGGATTTCGCTGAACGAATTCGGCACGAAATGGACGATCTTGCGGCTGCGCTCGTTGAGCTGCCTGGCCAGCCCACGCTCGCCCGCGCCGAGGAAGAACGGATACAGCTTGATCACGTCCATAAGGTCGAGACGCATCAGCGCCTCGATCGTCGCCGGAGTCGCGTGCATGTAGTAGGCGAGCGCTTCGTTGAGATCGCCCGCCTTCGCGCGATCCGCGAACGCGCGGACGAGCGCCGGGGGCTGGGCGGCGAAGATGCCGAGGAGGACGCTGCAACGCTTCGGTAGGTCGCACAGGGCAAGTTCGGGAGACGTCAGCCGACGACGATACAGATCTTCATGCTTGGTCATTGTTGCCTCCGTTGCGTTCATTCAGTAGCCAGCCGCGGCGTAAGGGCCCATGCCGCGGCGATAGACCAGCAGGGCGCGCTGATAGCGGCACACAAGGTCGCCGCCCTCCACGAAGGCGCGGGTCTCGACTTTTGCGATGCCCTGGCCGGGCCGCGAGTGCGATGCGCGGACCGGGCCGATCGTCGACTCGGCGTAGATTGTCTCGCCGGGCTTCACGGGGCGCGGCAGCTCGATGCCGGTCCAGCCCAGATTGGCGACGACGCGGCCGAGCGTGCGTGTCGTCAGCGCGGTGACGAACCCGACGACGAGCGGCTCGAAGACCGCCGGCGCGATCGCCTGATGCTTCTTCAGATAAGCGGCATCATGCCAGCGTGGATTGATCTCGAGGGATCGCAGCGCGTGGAGGCGGCTTTCCTCGAACGCGATGGTCCGGCCCGGCCAATGGACGAATGTCTCGCCTTCCTTCATATCCTCGAAGGCAAGCCCGGTCTGCTCGACGAGCGCGCCTTGCGCGTCGACGTAATGCGAGCGGAAGCGCTCCTCCTCGGCGGGCGGCTCGTCCGGGCGGTCCTCGGGATGCTGTCCCCGCCGGTACATTTCCAGCCGGGCGCTGATTTTTGAGACAGTCACGTTGTCCTGATTGAGCCCGTCGATCGTGAGCGTGACGATTCCGACCTCCGGGTCGGCGCCTGCCTCCAGCCCGGTCACGGTCGACTCGGCGTAGAGCGTGTTGCCGCCGAAGACCGGATGCGTCATCGCGATGCTGTCGATGCCGAGAATCGCTCGGCGCCGGTACCAGCTGCGCGAGATCATGCCGAGCAGCCGCTGCACCGTCATGGTGCTCACGCCGAGCGGCTTCTTCCACTCGGTCTGCGCCGCGTAGTGACTGTCGAAGTGAAGCTGCGCGTTGTTGACGAGATCGACCGCGTCTTCGCGGTTGTCCTGCTGCGAGACGTCGATGCCGGGACGATGGCGGATGCGCATGCCCTCATGCAGATCCTCGAAGCTCAGGCCGAAGCGCTCGCGGTAGCGGTTCTTGCCGACGCGGACGTAAGCGTAGAGACTCATGGGGTAATCTCCTGCGTTTTGGGGTTTCAGGCTGCTTGAGCGGCGAGCGCGACGGTTCGGCGCGCCGCCTTGACGACCGGGGCGTCGATCATCTTTCCGTCGACCTGACAGGCGCCGCCGTGCGCCGCCGCGAACGCGGAGACGACGCGCTGGGCGCGCGCGAGCTCGTTCGCTGACGGCGTGAAGACGGCGTTGATGGGCGCGATCTGAGCGGGATGAATGGCGAGCTTGCAGACGTAGCCGAGCGTCTTGGCGGCGCTGGTCTCGAGCTTGAGACCGTCGGGGTCGTGAATGTCGAGGAACGGCACGTCCCACGCGGCGATCGCGGCGCTCGCCGCCGCCTGCACGATGCGGCTGCGTGCGAAGAGCATCGGCTCCCAGGCGAGCGCCGCGTGCAGATCGGCGGCGAGATCCGCGCCGCCGAACGCAAGTGCCGCGACCGCCGGATGCCTGGCGATCTCGTCGGCCGCGGCAAGGCCGCGCCCGCTTTCGATCAGCGCGACGATGCTTGGAGTCGCTTTGCCGGGGCCGAGGTGAGCCAGCGCGATCTCGACCTCGGTGACCGACTCGGTCTTGGGCAGAACGACGACCGCCGGCTTGCGCGCGGCCCGAAGGGCCATGAGGTCCTCGAGCCCCGCCTCCGTGGTGACGTGGTTGAGCCGCAGCGCCCAGACGAAGCCGGCCGGTGCGGCAGCAGAATCGGCGAAGAACGCCAACGCGGCATTGCGAGCGGCCGCCTTTGCGGGGAGGCCGACGCCATCCTCCAGATCGAGGATGGCGCCGTCTGCGCCGGACGAAGGTCCGTGAGCAAAGCGGTCCGGACGATCGGCTGGCGTGAAGAGGAGGCTACGAATCAGGGAAAGGTCTGGCATAGGTTGGTCCCTTCTCTAATTTGACCGGTTGTCCGGACAAATATCCTTCGCAAAGGCATCCGTCAAGAAATATTTGCACGGACATCCGGACAAGCGTATCTTGATTGCATGGTTCACGATTCCATCACTACCGGGGGACCGTTATTTCGCCGGATCGCCGATTCACTCGCCGATGCCATCGTGCGCGGCGACTACCCCGCCGGCAGCCGCTTACCATCCGAGTTCGCGTTGATGCGCATGTTCGGCGCGAGCCGGTTCACCATTCGCGAGGCGCTGGTCGACCTCCGCGCGCGCGGACTGGTGGCCAGTCGACGCGGCTCGGGCACAACGGTGTTGCGTCAAACGCCCCAAACGCCGAAGTTCACCGCAATCTCTCGATCAATCGATGAGTTCCTCGCGACCACGATCCCGCTCCAGCCGTTGGAGGTCCGCGACGTCATAGCCGATGAGGCCCTGGCGGCAGAGCTTCGCTGCGAATTCGGCCGCCAGTTCCTCTTGTTCCAAGGCGTTCGCAAATCACCAGGAGGGCCGGATGAGCCATTGCTTACCCTGACCGATGCCTACATCGCCGCGAGCTTCTCGGCGATCCGGCCTTATCTCTTCGAACTGACGGGGTCGATTGCCGGAACCGCTGAACGGGTGTTCGGAATTCGGGTGCGCAAGATCGTCGAAGAGATGGAGCCAATTGTTCATGACGACGAGATGGCCGCGGTCTTCGATGCTCCGGAGGGCAGTCCTGCGATGCTGGTCCGACGATGGTACTATCTCGACGGAGAGACTATCCTGTTGATCAGCCGCTCGATCTATCCGAAGGGGCGAGTGCTGTTCCGAAACGAGCTGCGCCGAAGTGAAATCGGAGTCTCCGACTCGTAAGTCGGGTCCAGATTCCAAACATCATTACGAGGATTGCGCCTGGTCCCGCCAAAAGCGGCGACAATTCACGTGGACGAAGAGCGAAAGACTGACATTAAGCGCTAGCGTACGGCGCGCTCACTCCACCTTAATGTTGTTCGCTCGGATTACTTTGCCCCACTTCTCGGTGTCTTCGGCAATGAACCTGCCAAAGTCAGCTGGTGTCATCGACTTTGGAACGACGCCAACACCGGCCAGTCGCGCTCCTATCTTGTGATCGGCGAGGGCGGCATCGATTTCTTTGTAGAGGTTGTCAACAATCTCGGTCGGCGTGTTCTTCGGCGCGACTAGGCCATTCCATACGCTTGCCTCATAGCCCGGCACAAACTCGCTGATGGTCGGGACGTCTGGCAGCGCAACCAAAGGTGTCCCGCTGGTCACCGCAAGGGCGCGCAACTTGCCCGCCCTAACCTGCTCGATCACCGTGGGTAGCGGACTGAATACCAGTTGCACGTGTCCAGCAAGCATATCGGAGAGGTAGATGGTGCGGGAGTAGTGCACTGGGATCAACAGAACTCCGGTCATCGTCATGAACAGCTCGCCGGCAAGATGAGACGGACTTCCAATGCCGGCTGTCGCCATATTGATCTTGCCCGGAGCGGCCCGGGCATAGGCGATGAACTCGGGAACGGCCTTGGCAGGAAATGACGGATTGACCACCATAATAAGCGGCGTGCGGGTGATGCTAGCGACCGGTGTGGTGTCGCGTAGGAAATTGAATTTAAGATTGTTGTAGAGCGTCGCATTGATAGCATTCGTCGACGTGGCCATCAGTAACGTGTAGCCGTCCGGAAGTGCCCTTATGACCCTTTCAGTGGCGAGATTTGAGCCGGCACCAGGCTGATCTTCGACGATGAATTCCTGCTTGAGCCGCTCGGATGCGCGTTCCAGCCGATCGTGATCACCGATTCCAGGCCATCGTGATCACCCATTCCAGAGCATCGTGATCACCAT
>NZ_JBBIAM010000205.1:0-8848 GCF_054185185.1 Bradyrhizobium sp. UFLA05-153 | reverse complement strand
TTTGGTGTCTTTGGACAGAGCGCCGAGCGTGCCACAAACCCTCGCCGTCCGCCCCGCCCCATAGCATCTTGATCCAGCGTTTCTGTCGGCCGCCCCGGGAAGGCCTGTCACGATGCCTGGAAACGAGACCTTCGAAACCCATGCGGCACGCGGCGCGGAATAGATCGAGGCCGATCTCGCCGCGCTCGAAGGGCGCGACGGTGATGCCATCCGGACGGCGCGCCAGCAGCCGTTCCAAATTCGTTTTGCGCTGGTGCAATGGCAGATCGCGCAATACGAGTCGGCGGGGCCAAAGCGTAGCAGGTGGGGAATGCTCGGCTCAGGCTATTCTCTGGCTCAATCCCGCGTCGGCGAAACAACGTCCCACGACATCAATCGGCGGCTTGCAACGAGCGTCAAAGCGCGATTTTGGCGCTAGCAATCCATTTTGAGCGTTGGGCAGTGCTCGCGTAGTGGACAGCCTGTCACCCTTAACCGCCCGATTGGCTACCTGATCAACAAATATGTCGGCCTTCGCGCTGACATCCACCTGAAGGGAAAATGCTTGCTGCGCCCCAATTAGACCGGCGAAGCTCACGATACAGGTAAGGAAATGTGACGCGAGTGTCTTCATACGCATGATACTGCTCACTTGACCACTCGCCCCTTAGTTCTGTCGCGAGGAGGAGCCTTGCGGTTCATTGGTGAGGTTGCCGATCGGCGCGCGAAAATTAGGCCTGTTGCGGCGAACCGGGACGATCCCGTCCGCGCCATGCGGAAGAATAAAGCCTGCAACGTGCTGCGGACGGGATGGATTGCCGCGAAGAGTGAAGCCGCCTCAGTTGGCGGCCTCTGTCTTTAAGATCCTCACGAAAGTCCCGCTCTCGTGTAGCTCGAGCCAGCCGCGTTCGACAGCATGCTTGATGCCCTCACCGAACTCCGGGCCGCTGGCCTTGAGCGTATAGAGGAACGGCGCGTTGATCTTCTCGATATGGATGCGACCGTCTTGCACGGGCTCGATGCTAGTGGCGATCTCGACCAGCTTGCGCGCTGCGGCGTCTGGGTTGGCGAAGGGACGTTCGGCGGTGAGTTTCATGCGGCGGTCTGGCGGTGTGCGGTGTGGGTATGGGCATCGAGCGTCGGGTTCGTGATTAACTCGCCCCAGAAGCAACGTGCAATCCCTTCCGGACGCAGTGTCGGCAGCGGGAGTGTTAGCTGGTGCATCCGGTCCTTCCAGGCGGTCCAGTCACGCTGGCGACGCCACGTCTCAAAGTCTGCCTCCGTGCGCGAGGCGGCCAGCTCCTGCCACGCTACTTGGAAACTCGTGCGGGCTTCGTTGAACGTCTCGGCAACCTCAAGCCCAACGGGGACTACCTGACAGTCCGGGCGAACTGTCTGGAGAACAACATCGTGCTGTGGAAGTTCGAGAACGGCAAGCGCTCTTCACCCCGACCGCGACACGGCAGTGGCACGACCTCAAGGTCCGCGTGAACGGCACGAAGGTAGAAGGTTATCTCGATGGCAAGCTCTATTTGGAGCACACGCTGTCGCAACCGCTGTCCGGCCGGATCGGACTTTGGTCGAAGGCCGACAGCCACATGCACTTCGCGGACTACACCGTAGCTGCCGGCAATTGAACGAGGCTTCGGCGAGAAGCGTAGGCGCCTTGACAAACATGTGGGGCGCGCCTTACTTCCACCCATGGGGAAGCGATCTCCCCACGAGGCGACATGCCCATGAATCGCGTCCGGTTTTCCGAGAAGGACGCTGCATGCCTGCCCTTAAGCTCATTCCCACAGCCTTTTTGTGTTCCGCCGTTTCCCCGGAGGGGTTTGTCCCGCTCTCTCGCTGCGAGCGTACGACTGCGTGGCTGCCAACAACCGGCGTGTTGGAGGCGCGGCGCGGATGAATGTTCCGCCAGACACAAGCCAGAACGCGGAACCGCGGCTAAAGGCCCTGCCGGCAATCGCGCTCCTGTTTGGAGCACGCGCCGCGCGCGGGCTTGGTGACGGCTTTGCCACGATCATTTTGCCGGCGTACCTCGTCGAGCTTGGTTACTCCCCTTTCCAGATCGGCGTGGTTGCCACCGGCGCCCTGCTGGGGACCGCGGTCCTCACGCTGGGCGTCGGTTGGCTGGGAGGTCATCGCGACTTGCGGACGCTCCTACTGCTGAGCGCGCTCACGATGATGCTGACCGGTCTGGCGTTTCCGTTCGCAGAGGCGTTTCCGATCATTCTGGTTCTGGCCTTTGTCGGCACCATCAATCCCTCGCCAGGAGATATTGGCATCTTCGTGCCGCTCGAGCATGCGCTGCTGGCAAGCGATGCGAGCGACCAGAAGCGTACGCAGGTCTTTGCCCGCTATAGTCTGATTGGAGGGCTGTCGACCGCGGCGGGCGCCTTGATAGCCACTGTGCCCGACTTTCTTGTCTCGTTTGACATGCCAAGGCTCACCGCCCTGAAGTCCATGTTCTTCGTCTATACCGCCCTTGGTCTCATTGGCGCAGTCCTCTATCGACTGCTGCCGCAAACATCACCCGCGATTGATGCACGACCGAAGGCTTCGGTCCTTGGTCCCTCGCGGCGAATTGTCTATCGGCTTGCAGCACTCTTCAGCGTTGATGCATTTGCCGGCGGATTTGCCGTCCAGTCGCTTGTTGCTTTGTGGCTATTCGAGCGCTTCGACCTTTCGCTTTCAAGCGCAAGCCTCTTCTTCTTCTGGTCCAACACGCTTTCGGCCTTTTCTTATCCGCTCGCCGCAAGGCTGTCGCAGCGGTTCGGACTGATCAACACAATGGTCTTCACACACATCCCCTCAAGCATCTGCCTGATCGCGGCCGCTCTCTTTCCGAATCTGACGGTCGTACTGGTCCTGCTTTCGATCCGAGCAGCGCTCTCGCAGATGGATGTGCCGACACGAACCTCCTACGTGATGGCAGTGGTCACGCCTGAGGAACGCCCGGCGGCGGCCAGCGTGACTGCCGTCCCGCGCAGTCTCGCCTCCGCAGTCAGTCCGAGCTTGGCCGGCGCGATGCTCGGTACGGCATTTTCGGGGCTTCCGCTCGTTATCTGCGGCGCTCTCAAGATCGCCTACGATATCACACTGCTCCTGTCGTTCCGTCACATCAAACCGCCCGAGGAAGTTGAAATGTCGATCGAGCAGGCAAGTGCTGGCGAGATTTCGAGGCCGGGGGGCATTCAATCGCGGAGAGCGGGATGACAGTCGATATAGAGCGCCGAAACTTTGTTGCAGATGCGATCTCGGAGGCCGCTGGTCAGCACGCTCATCCTTGCGCAACACGACACGTCAGGTCGAAGCCTATTTGAAGCAGGCACAGTGAGCCGAGCCACGATTGGCTGGTAAAGGCTGACACGCCAACGCAAGTGTTCTCGGTTGGTGGTTGGACCGGCAGTCGGTTAAGGGGGCACAAGCGGACGTCGGCGGCTGCTCGACCTTTGGTCCGCTCATCTCCCGGAAGTAGACATTGCGGCGGTCTCGGCAAAGGTCAGCTACGGGCCCATACCGGACACATTGCTCCGCAGCAGACAGGCAGTGATCCTCGGGCACGCAGAAACAGCTGCATCGCGTTGGTTCATCTTGATCTAGATCAAGGAATGTCCCCCTCGAAGCTCTGGTCTCCAGTCAAGAAGCAAGGGGATAAATCGAGATGCTTACGTTCAGGATCGCGATAACGGCGGCTGTGATCGCCTTCATTGCAACCCTGACGGCATGTCTTATTCTTGTCCAGCTCCAGACTTTTCATGCGGTCGCGAGAGCAGCGGCCTCTACCGCCATGGATGCTGCCAGTGCGAACACCCTTAGTCGGCTCGAGGCTGAGGTTTCCGGACTGAGCTCCGTCGTTGAAGTGCTGTCATCGAATCCGTCTCTCGCAGACTCCGACGACAGGAACGAGGAGGATAGCGCAATCGTCCTCTTCAAAGCTGCGCTCCAGAAACTGCAGCAGGTGGATAGCTTCTATATCGGGTACGAAAACGGTTGTTGGCTTCAGGTCCGGCGCCTCGATGTCCTCGAGCCGGCGGAGCGCCAAAAGCTGGGTGCCCCACCCGGTGCCGTTTACAACGTCAATTTGGTCCACCCGACTGCCGGCGGAGCATTGCCGATGCGGCGGATATTCGAAGACGCCGAAGGCAACAAGACTGACCAGGTCGATCTGCCGGACTACAATTATGACCCAAGAAAACGAGTCTGGTACCGCGATACGTTGCATACAGCAAGGGCTCTCGTTTCGCCGCCATATGCTTCATTCAGCATCGGCACGCCGATGATCACCCTGAGTGCACCTCTGCACGGGCATGTCCGCGGCGTCATCGCCGCTGACCTCAAGCTTGATAAGTTCAGCGAGCTGGTCAACGCGCAACGCCCGGGGGAGCACGGAACAGCCGTCATCTTCGATTCGTTCGGCGTACTCATCGCTCACCCCGACTTCAAGCGGCTCGTGGATGAAGCCAGGGCTCATCCCTCGCGTCCGCAGCTCCCCGAGATTTGGGAAATCCGGACCGGGCTGGTCGGCGCCGTCATGCAAAGGTGGGACGGCCGCGATCGCTTTGAGGGGAGCGTGCGCGGCGAAGATGGACGAGACTACCTTTTTCGCGTGCAGAAATTTTCTCAAGGAGAGCAATACAGCGGCTATTCCATGTTGTTTGCGGCTGAAGATGATTTCTCACAGAACGTCAGGAAATTGCAGTTCAGGGGGCTAGTCATTGCCCTGATCGTCGGCAGCTGCTTTGTGCCCGCGGCCTGGGTCTTTGGCAGCCGGATGTCGACCTCGCTGAAACGGATAACTACCCAAGCGAGGGGACTCCAGGCTTTAGCGGCGCCGGGCGATGCTCCGGTCACATCGAATATCGCGGAGGTCAACGAACTCGGCAGGACGATGGCGGTTGCCCAGCGCAGCATCTGGTCGTTCGCACGCTTTGTCCCCAAGGACATCGTGAGAGGAATCGTCGATGGCTCGATCTCCACCGAGCTTGGGGGAACGAGGAGGGAGGTCTCCATCCTGTTTACCGACGTGACGAATTTTACCGGCATTTCCGAAGCCGCCGACCCTGACAGTCTGATGCGCCAGACCTCGCGCCATTTCGCGGCGCTGACGGAAGCGCTTCTTGCCGAGGGCGGAACCGTGGACAAGTTCATCGGAGACTCGGTGATGGTGTTTTGGAACGCTCCCCATTTGCAGGCCGATCATGTCGAGCGGGCCTGTCGGGCCGCCCTTTCGGCAAAGGCGGCGAGCGACGTGCTGAATGCTCAGTTTGAAGCCGAGGGGCTGCCACCGTTCGTCGCTCGCATTGGCATCCATGTCGGCGATGCCGTGGTGGGAAATGTCGGTTCGACAGAACGCATGAACTATACGGTTCTGGGTAACAGCGTGAATCTTGCTGCTCGTCTCGAAGGACTCAACAAGGCGTATGGGACGAGGATCCTTGTCAGTGAGGCTGTGCACAACCGCGTCGAGCATCGCTTTCGATTCAACGCCATCGGTTCGGTAACCGCCAAGGGGATGAAGGCGGAAACCCGCGTCTATGAGTTGGTCGAAGCCGTTGCGTAAATGACATCCGTTGGCCGCCGCTGCCCCGCCGGCAGCGAGGGACCGGGCCCCATGTTATTGGACCAGGCATGGGCCAGTACTGGCAGGATCGGGTTGCCAGCATGACGCACCGGTCTCGCTCATCAGGCGCTTCAGCGTCTCTGCCTCGCGATCGAGTACTGGGCGCGTCTTCTGCCCCCGCAAGACGATCAGCTGGAACGTCTCCATGAACACGCTGTCGAACTCGGCGTCGCGCTCGCCGAAGCCGACCGGTGGCAGCGCCGGCAGCGCATCCTTCGCCGACTGCATCTCTGCAATTGCACCGGCGCCCATCTTCAGGCCGAGATCAAGATCCGGCGGCAACTTCGCACTCACCACCGGGAAGAAGCCGACGGTACGAGCCAAGGTGATCTGCGTTGCAGGTTGGGTCAGATAGTCGATCAGCGCCATCGATTCAGCGATGTCGGGCGCGCCCTTCACCACCGCCAGGCCGACCAGAAGCGGCATGTAGCCGCGCCCCTTGGGTCCGGCGGGCGCGGGGAAGGCGACAAATTCGTTCGGTTTCTGACGCAGCGCCCCGAGCACGCGGGCGATGTGATCGAAGCCGATCCAGACGTCGCCGGAAAGCAAGGGCTGATCCATAAAATTGTAGCCGGTCGAGTCCGGGTTGACACTCCTCCATAACGACGCGAACTGCGTCCACATCGCTTCCGCCGCCTCCGAGCGGAACGGAACCACCACCCCGCCAGTATACGACGGGTAAAGGAAGCCCTCGAAAAAGCGATGCATCAACCCATGCGGGCCTGCTGGAAAACCGAGCAGGCGCTTGCCCGTCTTCTGCTGGAGCGTTATGGCCCACGTCCCGAGTTGATCGTAGGTGAGGGCATTGATGTCCGCTCCACTCGGCAAATAGGGTAGCGCCTGTTTGTTGGCGACCATGATGTAGCCAGCCTGCATCCAGGGTATATAGAGCTGGTGTGGGGAGCCAAATTTGCCAAGTGCCAACAGTCGATTGGGGATGCCGCGGCCAGCCAGCTTGCCAGCGAGGTCATCGAGCGGGACCAACGCGCCGAGGGTCGCGAGCGGCTGCAACTCTCCATGGAGCGCTCCCACGACATCTATGTTATGCATACCGACCTGTCGTTCCGTCTCTATGCGCGTCAGAAGTCGCTGCGGCAGATCGGTGATGTAGTCGACCTCAGAGGAGAACTCCTTGAGGACCAGGTTGCGCATCTTCTGCGCCTCGCCTATCGGCCGCAGTTGGGTCGACAGAAAGACCAGACGCCCGGTTGGGTCAGCTGCATCCGCGATGGTGGCCAGCAATCCGGCGCAAACCAACAAGCCGAACCAAGCCGGTGTTCGCCGCATATCGTCTCCCTCAAACGTGCCGCGCGCTCGTTCGTTGTCGAGTCTGTCGCGGGCCAAGATCAACGGGTTGAGATTGATCGAGGCTCTTGTTGCTGCCTCCGAGGCGCGCTGCGGCGTTTCCACCCTGTCGATCATCACCCCATTAAGAGCGGGAGTATGGCGGTCTCATCCCTGTCGCTTGCCTGCGATCCCTCGGATCACTCGTCGGCCACCGGCCGTGAAAACTCCGAATCGACCGGCTGTTCGCGAGTTTGTTGTGCTCCGCAATCGCTGTGGATCGATACCGAGGTGCCACTTGCCGAAGATGGCGGTGGCGTAGCCTGCCGCGGGTCGCGATGCGAATAGCTCGCGTTCGCTATCTTTCCGGAAATAGCAGCGAGAGCTGAGCGCGCAGTTGCCAGCTTGGCGAATTGGTCGGACGAACGACGTTGTAGTAACCGGCTATGTTTGCGCTCACCGGTTGGTCGCCAATTTTGAATATCCGGCCGAAGCCGCCCCCGATCGGGACGATCCACCGCTGATCCGGTGCCGCCAGCCAGTCTGCGGTGATAACCGGTGAACTTGTCAAGTACCACCCGTGGGCCATGTTGTAGTTGATAAACGGCTGCGCAAGAAATTCATTCACATTCGGCCGCAACGGGTTACCCCCGACCGACCACTGATTGTTGAGCAGCACGCCGATCACCCAATGGCCCGGGGTCGTCAGGAAGACGGCCGTAGGACCAGCCAATACGCGTCCGGTGCCGAGGATCGGATCAGTCGCTGACGGAACGGTGAAGACTGGACCGACACCCCAGATAAGAGCGCCCGGATGGGTGGGTGTCAAAAAGAACTCCTGAGTAATGTCGCCAATTCCATTCGTGTTGCTGTCAAATATCGGGTTGGGCTGACTGATCACCGGCATGATGGTGCGCGAGATCACGTTCCAGTCTGCGTTGACGCGCAGCGGCACGACGGGCTGGATGTTAAGCACTTCCTGGGTGCGGTTGAATGGCCCCGCGTTAAAGTTCGTGTTGCTTTGGAACGGAACGCTGACCATGTCGGCGATCGGGTTTTGTGATTTTTGGGCCAGGCTTTCGTCTTCGGAAGGTTCGCCAGAATGGCCGGTTCTTGTCGGCGCGACCGTATCGGGAAGGCCGCTGTCGAACTTGTAGTTCGCCCCGAACTTGACCATCTGAAGGTCACGGTTCAACCGGATAGGCGGCAAAGTGGGCGACGTCCAGTTTGACAGTGCAAGATAGTCGTACTCGAGCTTGATCGTCCAATGCGATTTGAAGCCGTATTCCACGCCCGCCCCTGCAAGCCAAGCCGAACTTGTGGTTGATCCGGTCCAACTGACACCGGGAAAGTTCAATACTGCATTGCTGTGCACCCAGCCGCCGCCCGCCTTTGCAAAGACAAGCCAACGATCCTCCACGATGCCTGCGCGGCCAGCTATTGTCCCGATCCAATTCTGGCTCACCGAGCCGAGTGTTGGGGTCGGCAGTGCTGGGTGGCCAAACGTCGCGCCGTCGAAATCACCTTCGACGCCGAACAAGAAGTGTCCCGCCTGAAAATTGTAGCCCGCTTGAATGCCAGCAATAAACTCAGTGAGGCCGCCGTAAAAATTGTTGCTGGGAATGTTCAGGTTGCCGCTGGTCCACGCGCCACCGACATTCGCGCCAACGTAGGTTCCTGACCAATTGTAGGGTAGTTCGGGGATGGGTGGAGCCTTCACCGCCATGTCCGCGGCGTTGGCGGCAAGGCTGACGCCGATCGCAATGAGTGCGACGCTTCCGAAAAACATCGTTCTCACGACATGATCTCCCGTGTGCTAAATTTCGGTCGCCGTGCCCTCAGGGACAATCGGGCACTCTTTTTGGCTCACCTCCGAGACGGCCTAGGTGGTGTGGACTCTAAGGATTCCCTTTTGAGAGCAAATCAGATTCAAGGCTTCTTTTTGGGAGCCGGCCTTGG
>NZ_JBBIAM010000204.1:0-9042 GCF_054185185.1 Bradyrhizobium sp. UFLA05-153 | reverse complement strand
CTGCGCGCTCGGCGGCTTCACGCCCTACCCCGTGCTGAGTGCCCTGAAACATTTCCGGGAAGATTTTGGCCCGGCACCGGCCACGCTTCAGGCCGCGGAATAGGAGAACAACGATGTCTCTGATCGAGGAAATCGACTTCGGCACGCCGCGCTCGAAATCGGAAACGATGGTCACGCTGACCATCGACGGCAAGGAGATCTCGGTGCCCGAGGGCACCTCGATCATGCGCGCGGCGATGGAGGCGGGTCATCAGATCCCGAAGCTGTGCGCGACCGACATGGTGGATGCATTCGGCTCCTGCCGCCTCTGTCTCGTGGAGATCGAAGGCCGCGCCGGCACGCCGGCCTCCTGCACTACGCCCGCGATGAACGGCCTCGTCGTGCACACCCAGACCGAGCGGCTGAAGAAGCTGCGCAAGGGCGTGATGGAGCTCTACATCTCCGACCATCCGCTCGACTGCCTCACCTGCGGCGCGAACGGCGATTGCGAGTTGCAGGACATGGCCGGCGCCGTCGGCCTGCGCGACGTGCGCTACGGCTATAAAGGCGAGAACCACGTCTTCGCCAAGTCCAATGGCGACGTGAACCCCGCCTGGCTGCCGAAGGACGAGTCCAATCCCTACTTCACCTACGATCCCTCCAAGTGCATCGTCTGCTCGCGTTGCGTCCGCGCCTGCGAAGAGGTGCAAGGCACCTTTGCGCTGACGATCTCGGGCCGCGGCTTCGAGAGCCGTGTCTCGCCCGGCATGAGCGAAAGCTTCCTCGGCTCGGAATGCGTCTCCTGCGGCGCCTGCGTGCAGGCCTGCCCGACCGCGACGCTGACGGAAAAGTCGGTGATCGAGATCGGCCAGCCCGAGCACTCCGTCGTCACCACCTGCGCCTATTGCGGCGTCGGCTGCGCCTTCAAGGCGGAGATGCGCGGCGAGGAAGTCGTCCGCATGGTGCCGTGGAAGGACGGCAAGGCCAATCGCGGCCATTCCTGCGTCAAGGGCCGCTTCGCCTGGGGCTACACGAACCACAAGGAACGCATCCTCAAGCCGATGATCCGCGAGCGGATCGAGGACCCCTGGCGCGAGGTGTCGTGGGACGAAGCCTTCTCGTTTGCCGCGGCCAGGATGCGCGGCATCCAGACGAAATACGGCCGCGACGCCATCGGCGGTATCACCTCCTCACGCTGCACCAATGAAGAGACTTATCTGGTGCAGAAGCTGATCCGCGCCGGCTTCGGCAACAACAATGTCGACACCTGTGCCCGCGTCTGCCACTCGCCGACCGGCTATGGCCTTGCCACCACCTTCGGCACCTCCGCAGGCACGCAGGATTTCGACTCGGTCGAAGATACCGATGTCGTCGTTGTCATCGGCGCCAACCCGGCCTCCGCCCACCCCGTGTTCGCTTCCCGCCTGAAGAAGCGGCTGCGGCAGGGTGCAAAACTCATCGTGATCGATCCGCGCCGCACCGAGATGGTGGAATCGCCTCACGTGAAGGCGCTGCATCTGCCGCTAATGCCCGGCACCAACGTCGCGGTCATGACGGCGCTGGCGCATGTCATCGTCACCGAGGGGCTCGTCAACGAGGCCTTCGTGCGCGAGCGCTGCGACTGGAGCGAGTTCGAGGAATGGGCGGCGTTCGTCGCGCAGCCCAAGAACAGCCCGGAGGCGACCGCCATCCTGACCGGCGTCGATCCCAATGTGCTGCGCGAAGCGGCGCGGACCTACGCCACCGGCGGCAATGGCGCGATCTATTACGGGCTCGGCGTCACCGAGCACAGCCAGGGCTCGACCACGGTGATCGCGATCGCCAATCTCGCGATGGCGACCGGCAATATCGGCCGCCCCGGCGTCGGCGTGAACCCGCTGCGCGGCCAGAACAACGTGCAAGGCTCCTGCGACATGGGCTCGTTCCCGCACGAACTACCCGGCTATCGCCACATCTCCGGCGACGCCGTGCGCGACCAGTTCGAGGCGATGTGGAACGTCAGGCTCAATCCCGAGCCGGGCCTGCGCATTCCCAACATGTTCGATGCTGCGGTCGAAGGCACCTTCATGGGGATCTACGTGCAGGGCGAGGACATCCTGCAGTCCGATCCCAACACGTCGCACGTGGTGGCGGCGCTCTCGGCGATGGAATGCGTCATCGTCCATGACCTCTTCCTCAACGAGACCGCCAACTACGCCCATGTCTTCCTGCCCGGATCGAGCTTCCTCGAGAAGGACGGCACCTTCACCAATGCCGAGCGCCGCATCCAGCGCGTCCGCAAGGTGACGACGCCGAAGAACGGCCTTGCGGATTGGGAGGTCACCATCGGGCTTGCGAAGGCCATGGGCTTCGAGATGAACTACAAACACCCCTCCGAGATCATGGACGAGATCGCGGCGCTGACGCCGACGTTCGCCGGCGTCTCCTACGCAAGGCTCGACGAGCTCGGCTCGGTGCAGTGGCCCTGCAACGAGAAAGCGCCCGAGGGCACGCCGGTGATGCATATCGACGGCTTCGTCCGCGGCAAGGGCAAGTTCGTCGTTACCGAGTATGTCGCGACCGACGAGCGCACCGGACCGCGCTATCCGCTGCTGCTGACCACGGGGCGCATCCTCAGCCAGTACAATGTCGGCGCGCAGACCAGACGCACCGACAACGTGGTCTGGCATGCCGAGGACCGGCTGGAAATCCATCCGCACGACGCCGAGCAGCGCGGCGTGCGTGACGGCGACTGGGTGCGGCTGAAGAGCCGCGCCGGTGAGACCACGCTGCGCGCGGAAATCACCGACCGCGTCGCGCCGGGCGTGGTCTACACCACGTTCCACCATCCGGACACGCAGGCCAACGTGATCACTACCGAATATTCGGACTGGGCGACCAACTGCCCCGAATACAAGGTCACCGCCGTGCAGGTGTCACCGTCCAACGGACCGTCCGACTGGCAGAAGGCCTATGACGCGCAGGCGCGGCATTCGCGCCGTATCGCGCCCGCGGAAGCCGCGGAGTAGGCCGATGCACGTGGCGGTTCAGGCGATCGATCGGGAGAGCTGGCGCGACGGGGCGGCATCCGGCGGGACACGGCTGATCCCGGAGGAGACGCCGATCGCGCTGACCTACAATGGCGGCACCTATGCCGTCATGATGGGGACGCCGCAAAATCTCGAGGACTTCGCCGTCGGCTTCAGCCTGAGCGAAGGCATCGTGAAATCCGCCGACGACATCCAGTCGCTCGAGGTGGTTCGCCTCGATGACGGCATCGAGCTCCGGATGTGGCTGGCCTCGGAAGATGCCGGACGCATGAGCGAGCGGCGGCGCCACATCGCTGGGCCGACCGGCTGCGGCATCTGCGGCATCGAGTCGATTGCGGAAGCGGTGCGCCCCGCCGCAGTCGTGCCGCAGGGGCAAACCTTCACGCCAGAGCAGATCATGTCGGCGATGCAGGGCATTGCTCCGCTGCAAGCGATCAACATGCAGACCCGCGCCGTGCATGCCGCCGCATTCTGGTCCCCTGCCCGCGGCCTCGTCGCACTGCGCGAGGATGTCGGCCGCCATAACGCACTCGACAAGCTTGCAGGCGCGCTGGCGCGCAGCCGCACGGACGCGAGCGGCGGCATGGCGCTGCTGACGAGCCGCGTTTCCGTGGAGATGGTGCAGAAGACGGCCGCGATCGGCGCGCCGGTGATGGTGGCGGTCTCCGCGCCCACCGCGCTTGCCGTGCGCACCGCGGAAGCCGCCGGCATCACGCTGATTGCCATCGCCCGGCAGGACGGATTTGAAGTGTTCACGCATGGCAGCCGCATAGCGAGCCTTGCCACGGAGGTTGCCGATGTCGCCTGACCGCTTGATCTACATGGCCAACCAGATCGGCAAATTCTTCCAGAGCCAGGGCCATGACAAGGCCGTGCCGGGCATCGCCGAGCACATCAGGAAGTTCTGGGATCCTCGGATGAAGCGCGCGATCTTCGCGCATCTCGACGCCGGCGGCGCAGGGCTGGAGCCTGATGTCCGCCAGGCCATCGCATCGCTGAAAGAGGCTACTGCCCTTCCAACACCGCCCTGAACACGCGCCGCACCTCGCTCTGCGTCTCCTTCACGCGGGCTTCGAGCGATGAGAAATCCGGCGCGTCGCCTGCGCGCGTCATCACCCCATGCAGGTCGACGCCGGCCGTCTCCGGCTTGAAGCGGTCGCTGACGCAGAGGCGCAGAATCTGGGTCAGATCGTGGTAGAGCCGCGCTGCCGCGCGCAGGATCTCGGCCTCCGAGTGCGCCAGCACGCCGAGCCTTGCAGCGTTCTCCAGCACCTGCATGGTCGAGACATCGAGAATGTCAGGCTTGTCGTGCGCGTGGACGAGCTGGAGATATTGCGCGATGAAGTCGATATCGACCAGGCCGCCGGCGGCATATTTGAGGTCCCAATAGTCGGTCTCGCCCTTCTCCTGCGCGATCGCGCGGCGCATGTCGGCGACGTCGTTGGCAATAGTGACGGGATCGCGCCGCCGCGTCAGCACCTCGCGGATGACCGTCTCGATCCGCGCGCGAAATTCCGGCGAAGCCGAGACGACGCGGGCGCGCGTCAGCGCCATGTGCTCCCAGGTCCAGGCCTCGTGAGCCTGATAGTCGTCGAAGGAGGCGATGCTGGAAGCCACGGGCCCCGCGCGTCCCGACGGACGCAGCCGCATGTCGATCTCGTAGAGCACGCCGTAATTGGTCCGCGTCGTGAAGGCACTGATCAGACGCTGGGTGAAGCGCGCGAAATAATGCGCGCCCTGGAGCGACTTCGGTCCATCTGAATCTGGATTCTCGCCGTCGAAATCATAGAGCAGGATCAGGTCGAGATCGGAGGACGCCGTCATCTCGCGGCTGCCAAGCCGGCCCATGGCGATAATCGCAGTTTCCTGCCGCTTGATCCGGCCATGCTGGGCGGCGAAGCGATCTGCGACCAGTCCATGCACGGTGTGCACGATGCCCTCCGCGACGTCGGCGAAGGCAGTGCTCGCCTGTTGCGCGGAAACCGTTCCCGAAAGGATGCGCGTGCCGATCAGAAACAGGCTCTCCTGCCCGAACAGGCGTAGCCGGTCGAGGAACTCCTCGTAGGAATCCGCATCGCGCACCGTGGCCGCGAGCCGTGCCGACAGTTCCTGCCTGTCAGGCATCGCGCCGAAGAAGCGCGGATCGATCAGCCCGTCCATCAATTGCGGCTGGCGCGCCAGCATCTCGCCGAGCCGGGGCGCCGCGCCCAGCACCAGCGCCACGAGGGCAACGAGATCGCGGTTCTGGCTGAGCAGCGTGATCAGCCGCCCGCCGCGCTGCAGGGCTTGCAGGAAATGATCGAACGCCGCGACCGCGCGGTCCGGCTCCTCGGCATGGGCAAGCCCGTCGATCAGGGCCGGCACGAACTCGACAAAGGCGCTGCGGGTCGCCTCGTTACGGAACACGCGGTAGTCGCCGGTGATCCAGTCAAGCACGGTCTGTGCGACGGCGGCAGGCTTCTTGAAGCCGAGCGTCAACAGCTGCTGCAACAGGCGCGGATCGTCGGGACCCGCACCATAGTCGATCGCCGGCAGCTTGGCCGTACCGGTCGGATCGCCCTCGAACAGTTTTTCGTAGTGACCCTGGACGATGCCGAGCTGACGCAGGAGATCACGCGCAAAGGCCTCACGGCTGGCATAGCCGAAGAACCAGGCCAGGCGCTCCACGGCCTCCTTGTCGTCAGGCAAGGCGTGGGTCTGCTCGTCTGCGATCATCTGGAGACGATGCTCGACCCGGCGCAGGAATTGGTAAGCTTTGGTCAGTTCGTCGCGCGCCTCGAAGGTGATCCAGTTGCTGGCGGCGAGCACGTCGAGCGCAACGAGCGTCGGCCGTACCCGCAACTCCGGATGACGGCCTCCGGCGATCAACTGCTGGGTCTGGGCAAAGAACTCGATCTCGCGAATGCCGCCACGCCCGACCTTCACGTTATGGCCTTCGACCGCGACCTCACTCTGGCCGCGATAGGTCTGCATCTGCCGCTTCATGTCATGGACATCGGCGAGCGCGGCGAAGTCGAGATGCTTGCGCCAGACGAACGGCGCGATGTCGGCAAGCAGCGCCTCGCCAGCCTTCAGGTCGCCGGCACAGGCGCGGGCCTTGATCATGGCCGCACGCTCCCAGGTGCGCCCTTCCCGCTCGTAGTAATGCAGCGCGGCGTCGCGCGAGATCGCCACTTGCGTCGACGACGGATCGGGCCGCAGCCGCAGATCGACGCGGAACACGTAGCCGTCATAGGTGCGCTGTTGCAGCAGGCGCGCAAGCCCCTGCGTCACCCGCACGAAGAAGGGCTGCGGCTCGATATCGGGCGCAAGCGTCGTCGCGTCGGGATCGAAGAACACGATCAGGTCGATGTCGCTGGAATAGTTCAGCTCACCCGCGCCCATCTTGCCCATCGCCAGCACGATCAGGCCGCAGCCTTGTTCCGGAGCTTCCGGATTGGCCGACAACAGCTTGCCGCGTGCGGCGTCCTGCCGCAGCAGGAACCGGAGCGCCGTCTGGACCGAGGACACCGCGACATCGGTCAATGCCGCCGTCACCCGCATCACCGGCCAAACGCCGCCGATGTCGCAGAGCGCGATCAGCAGCGCGGCCTCCGATTTCATGCGGCGGAGTAGTCGCATCACCTCGGCTTCCTCGGTGGCGGCGAGCACGGCGCGCCTGGCGTCGTCAATCAGCGATGCCAGATGTGCATCGGGATCGCAGCCAAGCAGCCGGATCAATCGCGCCGGATCGCTGCGGATCAGGTCGAACAGATAGGGTGAGAATTCCGCTAGGCCGGCCAGGATCGGACGAACGAAGGGATGATCGAGCAGCGCCGCGATCGCAGCCGCCTGCTGCGGCTCGAGCTCCGCGAGCCAGTCACGAAGACGTTGTTCGGCGGTGGTGGAAGCGGCAACATGCGGGCCTTCCGCGAAGCGTGCGGCCAGATTCCCACCATGCTTGTCCGCGTTTCCCGGCGCGGAGAGATTCATGCCACCTTCTGTGACACATCCGGTATTGGGGGAGCAACCCTGTCGCTGGCCCCAGTGCGCGCGGGCAGGACGAGCGTGGCGATGAGGCCGGGATGGGCATCGCCCAACTTCAACTCACCGCCATGCAGCGTTGCAACCGCGGCGGCAAGGCTGAGGCCCAGGCCCGAGCCCGGCAGCGTCCGGCTCGCCTCGAGCCGCACAAAACGCTCCACGGCATGCTTGCGATCGCCTTCCGGAATTCCGGGGCCGCGATCGGTGACGCTGAGCAGCACGTGATCGCCTTCGCGCCTTGCCTCGATGAGGATCTGGCGGCTGTCCATGCTGACCACGGTTCCAGCGGACTGCGCGACCGGCTTGCCATATTTGATCGCGTTCTCGACCAGATTGGCGAGCGCCTGACTGATCAGCTCGCGGTTGCCGTGGACCGGCGTCGGCTCAGCCTTCACCTTCAACGTCATGCCGTCGTCCTCGGCGAGCGGCTCGTAGAGCTCGTGGATGCCGCCCGCGACGTCGGAGGCGTCGAAATCGTCCATGTTGCCGCGCGCCTGGCCGGATTCGGCGCGGGCGATCATCAACAGCGCATTGAAGGTGCGGATCAGCCCGTCCGATTCCTCGATGGTCCGTTCCAGTGCCGCGCGATATTCGGCCTCACTGCCCGATTTCGCCAGCGCCTCCTCGGCGCGGTTGCGCAGGCGCGTCAGCGGCGTCTTGAGATCGTGGGCGATGTTGTCGGAAACCTCCTTTAGCCCGGCCATCAGCGCCTCGATGCGCTCCAGCATGGCATTGAGGTTCTCCGCGAGCCGGTCGAGCTCGTCGCCGCTGCGCCCCACCGGCAGGCGCTCGCTGAGATCGCCTGTCATGATGCGATGCGCCGTGCCGCTCATCGCATCGATGCGCGTGAGCACGCGGCGGGCGACGAAGATTCCGCCGCCGAGGCCGAGCACGACGACGATCAGGATCGACCATTGCGCGGCCTTGGCGACGATGCCGAACAGGCGCCGCCGCTCGGCGAGGTCGCGGCCGATCAGAAGGCGGAAGCCGTTTTCCAGTTCGGTGACGCGCACGAGTGCGCGATGGTCGCGATCATCCGCATCCTCAATGCGCCGGTAGGCGGTCTCCGACCAGCCACGCGTCGCCATCACGCCCGGTGCCAGCGAGCCGACATTGCCGGCAATCGCCTGCCCCGTCGGCGTGGTCACGAGGTAGAGGTTGGCGCCCGGACGCAGCGCCCGGTATTCGATCGCAAGGACCAGGCCGCGCATGCCGCGGCGACCGTAGATCTCGTTGATCTCCGAAGTCTCCGCATTCACCGTCTGGGTAATCTCTTCGGTGATCAGCCGCCGCGTATTCCAGGCGAAATAGCCGAGCAGCGATGCGGCAAACACCGCAAACAGAAACAGGTAGACCAGCGTCAGCCGGAACGCCGTGGTGCGGATCAGCTTACCGAATGCCGTCACGGATCATGTACCCCGCGCCGCGGATCGTGTGCAGCAGCGGCCGATCGAAGCCCTTGTCGATCTTGGAGCGCAGCCGCGAGATGTGCACGTCGATCACGTTGGTTTGCGGATCGAAATGATAGTCCCAGACATTCTCCAGGAGCATGGTGCGCGTCACCACCTGTCCCGCATGCTTCATCAGATATTCGAGCAGCCGGAACTCGCGCGGCTGGAGCGTCAGCTCGTCCTTGCCGCGGGCGACGCGATGGGAGAGCCGGTCGAGCTCGAGATCGCCGACGCGATAGACCGTGTCCTCGGCGGGACCGCCGCGACGGCGCGACAGCACCTCGACGCGCGCGAGCAGCTCGGCGAACGAATACGGTTTCGGCAGATAGTCATCGCCACCCGCACGCAGGCCCTTGATGCGGTCGTCGACCTGGCCGAGCGCTGAGAGAATCAGCACCGGCGACGAATCGCCCTTTTCGCGCAGGGCGCCGATCAGCGACAGGCCGTCGCGCTTGGGCAGCATGCGGTCGACCACCAGCACGTCGTAGTCGCCGCTCTCGGCCATGGAGAGGCCTTCCTCGCCGTCAGAGGCGTGGTCGGCGATGTGACCGACTTCGCGA
>NZ_JBBIAM010000203.1:0-9177 GCF_054185185.1 Bradyrhizobium sp. UFLA05-153 | reverse complement strand
GGCCGCATAGCAATCCAGCGTGCGCCTGTTGAATTTACTTCCGCTTTGAAAGCATAGCGGACATCACCGGAATTTCTACCCGACCAGCTCAGTCGCGATTGACCCAATGTATGGTCCGGCCGTGCGGTGCAAGAGGTTCGTCGACCTGGTTGATGCGGTCTTGCATTACTGTATACGGCCTCTGGTTGGAGCGTGTGCTCCGGGCCACCATGGATATCAGCGCGCATGCGACTTGATTCTCGGATAAGCCTCGAACGGGCTAGTTGGGTCACCAGTGTTCGCAGGCGCCGGGAAGGCCGATCACTCCATCGTCGTCTCATCCTCTCGTAGACCTTGGCGGGCAGACTAAACTACATCATCGATAGCTCCTCATTTTTGCGCTGTTCCTTTGTTCGTGCCTAGCGGCCGTTCCTTTGTCCCGGCCTGCGCGTGCAGACGCGCCGCGCGCAGGGGCCGTCAAGGTTGGCCATCGCGCTTGTCTTGCCTCTCGCGTCCTGCTGCCAGGCCATGCCTTGACGGGCCCGAGCATGGCGCGAGGATTACGCTGGACGGGACGCCATCGCATCGGTCTTGACGCACGCGAAGGCGCGTCCCTTGTTGAGAGCCGCCCACGCGATGCGGGCGAGCTTGTTGGCGAGCGCAATCGCCAGTACGTTGCGGTGCAATCGCTTCTTGGCGGCTTCGATCCAAGATTTGCGGCCATAGCGCTCCCAGCACTTGACCCTGACTAGCACGACCCATGCGGCTTGCACGAACAGCGCGCGCAGGTAGCGATTGCCGCGCCTTGATATCTTGCCGAGGATCGTGCGGTCGCCGGTCGATATCTGCTTCGGCACAAGTCCAAGCCAGGCGCCGAAGTCGCGGCCTTTCGAGAACACGTCTCCAGTGCCGATCGCAGCCACCATTGCGCTCGAGATGATCGGGCCTATGCCAGGCACCGTCATCAGCCGCTCGCAGGCGTTATCTTGACGGGCCAGCGTTTCGATCTCGCTCGATAGCCCCTCGATACGCGCATCCAGCCGGCGCCAGTCGCCAGCCAGATCCTCGATGATGCGCAACATGCGAGGCAAGAGCACATCGGTGCGCGTCGCGAGGATACCCGACAACTCGGACCGCAGGGAATGCAGACCTTGCCGCACGGCGATGCCCCGCTCCAGCAGGAAGCGGCGGAGCGCCGTGAGCTGCCGCAATATGCGCAGCCGCAACCACCATATCCGCAGTCGCAGCTCTATCAGTCTCAGCCCCTGCCGCCGCCGGCTGCTGCACCGCAGCCCTCTCCAATGACAAGCTCCGGCAGGTCCGAGGGCGGGTAGCCATGACCGCTTAGCGGCCGCAGCCAACGGGCCGATTCTTTCGCGGAGTTCCGCACCGATGTCGAGGGCTTCGTCGCAGTCGAAATCGTCGAAGCCTGCACTGGTGACTATCGCGAGATGCTGCCGGCGGCAAACAACTTTTACCGAGCTTTCACTGATCCGAGCGGCGGCTCCGATGACAGCTTCGCGCTGGCAATCTCGCACAAGTCCGAGGACCGGATTATCATCGATGCCATTCGCGAGGCCCGACCGCCGTTCTCTCCTGATGCGGTGGTCGATGACTTCGCGGCGCTGCTGAAATCCTATCGTGTCAGCCGTGTGACCGGCGACCGATACGCCGGCGAGTTTCCGCGCGAGCTATTCCGCAAGCATGGCATCGCGTATGACTTGGCCAAGCAGACCAAGAGTGAATTGTTCCGCGATCTCCTGCCGCTTTTGAACAGTGGCCGCATCGTCCTGCCGCGCAATGATCGCCTTCAAGGCCAAATCGTTGGGCTTGTGCGTCGCACAAGCGCGGTTGGCCGGGACACTATCTCTCATCCCGACCGCGGCCACGATGACGTGGCGATTGCCGTTGCCGGCGCGGCGGCGCTCTCCAAATTTGGCGGATACGACACGAGCATGCGCTGGGTGTCGGGTGACTACGACGACAGCGGCGCCGCCTGGCAGCGCGTCCGTCTTCAAGCCTTCATCAACAGCGGGGGGCGCATCCGACTGTGACGGAGTTTTGCGCGTTCTCTCGCGCTGGGAGCGCCAGGCATATTGCGCAGACTCAAGCGATATTTAGCACACAAAGAGTTCAGGTGATCGGCATACCAGAACCTGTCAATCGACGTCCGGAAATTTGGACGCCGATTCACAGCCTCGGGCACGAGAAATTTGGCGAGAATTTTTGGGAACTGCAGTTCATCTGTTCGCGCGTGACGGCTCGCCGCTTGGCCTTGCCGATCAGCTTTGCGAGCCGTCGCTTGCGGTGCCAAAAGCAGGAGCGCGAAGGGCTATCGGCGTTCGCAATTTGAGGACGCGTGGCGCGCGTACTGCGTGGCGCGACGCCGTTGGTATGCCATGCCGGCGGACGTTCTGCAGAGCGAAATCAGTCCGGGGATTTTTCCGGAACTCAAGCCCCGGAATTGGCGGCAATGAAACGCAAATCCCGGCAATTGTTCAAGTCAAACAGTGTACTAACAATATTGCGCGAGCTGCTAATGTCTTTGAGCCGATCCGGCTGGCAATTCCTGTATCCCGAACTTAGCCTCATAGATCAGGTTGCAATTTCTGCGCCGGATCTTGCTCACGCGGTTCACGCCCCGACCGGAAGAACGCGCGGCACGCGGGTGAGAGCTGCGACTTATTGCGGATCATGCAGACTTTGATGCGATCGACATCGGGAATAAAGGCGTAGCAGAGTCGCAGCGCATCGGGTGCGCAGGCCTGCTGCTGCTCCGGCGAATAGGCGGCGCTCGCGTGAGGCCACGTCAACGCGGTGACCGCACCTGCCAACACCAAGCCAAGTCGAAAACCCCCGAAGACGATCGACATGATGATTCACCCTGTCTGCCCGAATTGTGATGCCTGGTGCTATCGAGGTCGGCTTTACCGCGGTGACCAGCCGCAAGGCGCTGCGCCGGCGTGAGGCCAAAACCTCTCGGTGATTATCACCTGAATTCTTCGATCAGCGTCCTCCAGCCGAGCGCATCGTTGCCCATCAGCAGCAAAACGCCAAGCGCTGCCAAGTGGTGTGGCAATTCGCAATCGGGACGGGCGCTCATACTGCTGACAAACGCGGCGACCGCGTTTTTAAGATCGTCGCGGTCGAGATAAGCGAGGGCTCGTTGCTTGCACCGCGCGACATATTTGTCGCGCGGCAGGTCAGTTATCAGGGAACGATCCATTTTCGCCTCCCCAGCCGATGACTGATTCCGGTAAGAGCAGGTTAAACGAAACAGATTTGACTTGTCTGTTAGAAAGGCGACACGCAGACGCGTTTTCAGTCGCAGTGTAGGAATTAGGACACAAACGCAAGCAGCCATCAGCGCGAGGCGCTCATTGCTCTACCGAGCGACACCATCTCTGGAGACACGACCGATTTTCTTCGGGCGCTTTGTCAGCGTTCCGTCCGCATGTATTCGCTGCGCTCAGAGACTAACCGCAAGTCAGGATCGGCATTCAATGAGTGGGCCGTTTCCATCCGTAGCGAACTGTTTTGAGGGCGCTCTGCTACGAGAACCCAGGCAATGATGCCAAAAGCGAACACGACCGCCGCTATGGTCCAAGGATCCCGCATCATGGCGTCCTCCTTTTTGCGGTTGGGTTAAGTGCGGCCCCAGCTGCAGGGGGAGACGAGCCATTCCAATGCGCCGGTGCGGCCGGCGCACAATTTAAACGCGTTCGTTTAGCTTTCAGTTCCACTGAGAGGCGAACGCTGCCGCCCCTCAAAAGCGGCCGACGTCAGCGCGCCAGGACGGTTGGCAGCACCGGATGCCTTGGAATCGTCTCGATCAATGTCACGTTGGCCTGAATGAATGGCGGCGCCCAAGCTACCGTTATGTTCTCCTGCCCCAAGTGCGGGGCGGGCTACCAAGCCACGCAAAATAAGCATCGACACCGATGTTACGGTAGTTTCGATTGCTGGGAATGCAGGACGGAAATTCTTTGCTGGGTCGGCCAGCATGACTACACCGCCTGGCAAGCCGTCTAAACGGTAGTGCCCTTTAGGCGGCTCAACCAATAGCCGATGACCTGTTCTCGCTGGAAGGGCCGCGGTCGCACAGCCTGTGTGAATTGCCAAACCGTGAATCGGTTTACCTTGCGGACTTCTCCCTAGACTGGGATCCGTCGCAAATGGCGGATCCAGCAGGTCGCCTTGCATTCGCCGAGGGTGATGCGCCTCACCGCTTTTGGATGCGCTCCCGCCCGTGCGCACAGGCGTGCACAAGGTATGCATCCGGCGACGACCCTGGTCAGGTCGGCTTCGGCGGATGGCTGATTGCGCTCAAGCAGCGTGAGCAATGTTCTGAGGGCGCCAGTTCCAAGGCAGAAGCTCGTTGATGCGCTTGGCGGGGTGATCCGGCAGGCGGGTCAGGACATCGGCGAGCCACCCCTGCGGATCGATATCGTTGAGCTTGGCGGTGGCGACGAGGGTGTAGATGGCGGCCGCGCGCCGGCCGCCCTCATCGGAGCCGGCGAAGGTCCAATTTCTTCTTCCCACGGCGACGGCCCGTAGCTCGCGTTCGGCGGCGTTGTTCGACGATCCGTCGTATATCCAAGCCATTCGCTGCGTCTAATGCGCAAAGTGGTGTTCGGCTACTTTGGTGCGGATGCAGTCGACGTTGTGAACCGCAAGCCGTCGCTGTTCACAAAGAACACGGGGCCGAGTTCGTCTGGGTCGAATGCTGCCGCGGTGAGGGGGCGACCGAAGCAGGCTCCTGTATCAAGATTGATGCGATTGGCTCGCGCATCAGGAGCACCGCTTGCTGTCGGCGTATGACCATGTACAACGAGGGCACCGTGCCAAAGCTCTGAAGACAAGAATGGCTCGCGTATCCAAAGCATGTCGTGTTCGGACTGAGCGTTGAGAGAGACACCCGACCGTATGCCTGCATGAACAAAGAACCGATTGTTCTCGAGCAGACAAAAGGGCAGCGATCTTATCCATGCCAGGTGATCCGCTGGTAGATCGGAAGGATCATCCAGCCCGTAAGCGTCCAATGTTGCCTCCCCGCCGTTCGCCCACCACTGCATCAGGTCAGCATCGGTGCGAGCCGGGTTCGCAGCCACGGAAAGCATGCTGTCATGGTTTCCCAGCAGGCAACGAAGTCGCCGCGGGCCCGTGGCCTGCTCTCTCATCAAATATGCAATGACTTCATCGAACGCGGGGCCTCGCCTACAAGAACGAATTCATGCTCAACGTTGCCTGCGCACCTTCCGCAGAAGTCAAGGAGGGTCCTGAGCTCTTCAAAGCAACCGTGGATGTCGCCTATTGCGAAAGTGAGACTCTTTCCCATGCGGTGTCTCCCATCGCGCATGTAGGTGGCACTGAGATCAAGTCGCGCAAGATCAAGACATCACTGTTACGGACATTCTCGCTAATGAGAGTGCGCAAGCTTAATGGCTTCCCTGCCGAAGAAGCTTGGTACCGGCGACATGATCAAGGTCTTGCCGCAGTGCGATCGCGTTAAGGTTGTTGTCTCTACGGATCGCGGCGAACAGGTCTACTCATGGGATAACTAACAATCGGCCGTATCGCTTGGCACTTTTTTAGGGAACGTTATCTCTAACGCCGCCGTCGATGCTATACGGCCGGTTCAGAAAGAAGTCTCGGTTTCCAGGAGCCGCCTCGGCGTACTGATCAATCGCGACAATGATCGCCCCGGCGAGCGCCTTGATCCATGGCGGGTTCTCGGCGGATCGTACCACTTCGGTTCTCGCACGTTCGGAGTACCGTGTACATGGATCCACGAGCCAACTGGAATGGCTTCCTTCGACTTTCGCTCGTCACCTGTCCGATCGCGCTGTACCCAGCCACCTTCGAGAGACGGAATACGATGTCTACATTCGCCGGACATCAAAGCCATCCGCGCTCGCTGAATGCAGAAAGATCAACTCCGGGCGGCGCATACCACCCCGCCGAGTCATAACGGGCGCCAAGCTTCATCGCGACGTCCTTGTTGCCATAAGGAATCCGCAGTGGTGTCCCGGCTACCGGATTTGGCTGGCCGGGAGTCGACGGAGCGCCAGCTTTGCGTTTCCGAGAACTCTTTTTCAGCCCCGCCGATTGTGGCGCTGCTGAACCAGCCGGCCTGTAGCCAGTCTTGCGACCGCGTTTGCGGCGCTTGGTGTCTCGGTGCGAGTCAATCCAGGCCGACAGGTCCGCCGAGTTGGCCTTGGCCTCGTCAGGAATGACAACGCCTTTCCCCTGCGCGATTCTCTTGGCGTACAACATCTGCGCCGGACTAACCGGTTTTGGTTCGAGCTTCCCAGTTGTTTCACCCTCGGCTTTCTTGGGTGCGTGTTCCTTCAGAAACGCGCTGCAGATCGATATCGACGTCTTGTAGCCGGGCGGAGGCTTGATGCCCTTCTGCCGGGCGAGACTGTCGGCAAAGCGCTTCATTGCAGGCGTTGGCGGATACGTTCCGGCGCCGTTGCCGACCACAGCACCAGGCAAGGGGGGCCCTCCGCTGGCGGCGCCGTCCTTGAGCTTGCCGATGATGCGCTGGGCGACATCGCACACGGCGTCAATCGCGCCGACCATCTCCTGCTTGCCGACAACGACATCGTCGAGCAGGCATTCAAGCTGCGCCGTCACGCCCGGATCGACCAGCGCCGGATCGGCCTGCTTGAGGACGCCGAACAGCGACAGGCCGGTCTCGGTCGGCACGATGTGCTTTCCTTGGGCAATCAGGAAACCTTGTTTCTTCAGCCCGCCGATGATCTCGGCCCGGGTCGCAGGCGTGCCAATGCCCTTGGCTTCCTTCAATCGCTCTCGCAGAACTTCATCGTCAACAAAACGCCAGGCATTCTGCATCGCCTCGATCAGGGTGCCTTCGCTGTAGCGCGGCGGTGGCCGGGTCTCCTTATCCTCGATTTTTGGATCCTGCAGTTGCGCGGTCTCGCCGTTGAGCAGCGGCGGAAGCAATTGCGCATCGTCGCCCTTTTCGTCGGCAGGTTGCCAGTCCGGGAATGCTGCGCGCCAGCCGAGATCGATGGGCTGACGACCGGAGGCGCGGAATTCGAAGCCGCGCACGTCGAGGGTTGCGGTAGTCTGCCGATAACGGAAGTCGGGCATCAGGGCGGCCAGGTAGGCGCGCGCGATGACGTCAAAGAGTTTTTTCTCGTCGGACGAAAGGCGAGGCCAGACCTCCCGCAGGTTCTCGACCGTATTGACGTTGGGAATGACGGCGTGATGGCTCGCGCCATCCAGCCCCTTGTCGTAGAAAGTGCCGCTCGCGCCTTTGCGGATGACCGGCGGATCGGGCACGGGGATCGCGCTGAACGATTGGCCCATCCGCAGTCCCGCCACGATCCACGGCACGTCCGATATCAAGCTCTGCGGCAGGTAGCGCACCTCGGCGCGAGGGTAGGTGATGATCTTCTTGCCCTGGCCGTCATAGAGTTCCTGCGCCACCTCGAGCGTCTTGCTGGCCGGCCAGCCGAAGCGCGATCCGCACAGTTTTTGCAGCGACGGCAAATCGTGCAGCTTGGGTGGTCCTTGCCGCTTGTCCTCGACGCGTACGCCAAGCGCACCCTCGAAACCTTGAGCGGCTTTGACGACGGTCTCGGCAACCTCATGCTTGCGGATTCGCTCCTGCGGCGCATGGCGCATCTGGAACTGGCCGCCGGCGACCTTCGCGGTGGCGACAACTTCAAAGTAGGCGATTGGCACGAAGTTCCGGATTTCCAGCTCGCGGGTGCAAACGATGGCCAGGGTCGGCGTCTTCACGCGACCCACGCCGATCACGCGGCGCGAACCCTGCCCAAGAATGACGGTCGCGGTGCGAGTGAGTGACAAGTTGTAGATCTGGTCGGCCTGCCGGCGCGCAACGGCGGCGGCGTAAAGGCGAGCATATTCGGCATTTGGTTTTGCCCGACCGAATGCGTCGCGGATCGTCTGTGAGTCCTGCGCGGTGAACAGTACCCGCATCACCTGACCGCGGTACTCGTAATGCTCCAGAATTTCCTGACCGATGAGTTGACCCTCGCGGTCGCAATCGGTGGCGAGCCAAACCCGCTTGGCGGTGCGCAGCGCCTCGCGAATGGCTTTGAGCTTGGCGGCTTTGTTTCCGCCCTCTGCCGGGCGAGTGCCGTATAGACCTTCGGGCCGCAGCAGGATCGGCGACCAGCGCTTCCAGGTCGGCACAACATCCTCAGGCTCAAGCAGATCGAATAAATGACCCTCGGCCGGAAGGATTTCTCCGTAACGAGAACCGACGGCGGCGCGGACGTCTTTGGCCTGGCTGGATTTCTCCGTGATGACGATCTGATCAGCCATAGCGGCTCGCTTGCGGGAATCGGTGAGCCGTGAGAACATATCGCGAACAGAATAGTCCCGCAAGCTTTACCCGACCCTGCTTTCGACGCGCTGGCGCGCCGGCCTGACGGCATCACCGTTGCGCCTTTCGAGCGCGGCGAGATCGGGCCGGACCTATTCCGGGCAGCCTGCCGCATGGGCCTGTAGGGGCTTGTGTCCAAGCACCGCGATCGGCCGTACCGAGGCGGTCGGCAGAAGTTCTGGATCAAGGCGAAAAACCGCAGCCATCCGGCGATCGAGCGGGTGTTTAGGCCCGCCGGCGTGAACTGACGGGCCATCGCAAAGACGTCGCGGCTTTGCGAAAGCAGATCTCCTCAACTCGACTCGCCCACCGGCTTTCCCTCCCATAGGCTGCTGTTTCACAATTACAGCTAACGGGTAGCGAGATGGCGGAAAAAATTGATATTGCGGTGACGGGCAAATCGCAGTTTGAAGTTGCCCACGAGATGGCGAGATTCATTCTCATAAATATGGAAGGTCGTCAGGCGAAAAGCATAAAGCGGCAAGAGTTCTTGCATTTGGTAGCTGACTGCATCGAGGCCTTGCGCGGCATCAAGGTCAAGGAAATCGTCAGCTAAAAAGAGAGACTGGCGCTCCTGCTTGATAGGCGCCACCCGCCGGGGAACGCGGGACCGAAGCCACATGCCTCCCGGAACAATCAGTGAAACCCGGGCGTGTATCCATTTTTGATACACGTGATCAAACAGGGTACAGCCAACGAGAGGGCGTTGTGCATACCGAAAACCTAAATCCTGAGGTTCGGTGATGAAGTCCGCCCAGGATGGCAAGTGACCTGACCACACCGGTTCGCTGAACTGGGCGAGAAACGGGCGCATC
>NZ_JBBIAM010000202.1:0-9186 GCF_054185185.1 Bradyrhizobium sp. UFLA05-153 | reverse complement strand
ATGTGTATAAGAGACAGATGCATGAGATGACGCCATGCACCCTCGTTTGACTGCTTGAGGCGTCACTTGACGGAATTCGGGAGGCGATATGCAACATTCCCGCGCAGGAATTGTATGCAAGCCGGCCTTACCATGCGCCGTCTCTGCCTGAGGCATGAGCGAATCCATCGGAGCGGCGCCGATCGAGTTCAACGAGCTATGCCCGCAGTGCACGGCGATTCTGGTCGCCGCGGTGTTGACGCTCCGCTTCCAAGATCGCGCGTGGGCACCGAGTCATGCGTTTGGCGCGAAGGCCCATTCGCCGCATGGCAGCGCTAGCCGGCCTTCAACACGTCTCTCAGCTCGCGAAACGCATCCGCGCTGGGCGGAGCCGAAGCATCCTGGCGCATCGCGCCGTAGATCTTCGGCACGATGTCGAGGGCATGATCGAGCCCCGGATCACGCCCCGATTGATATCCGCCCATCAGGCGAAGGTCGCGCGTGTCTTCATATTTGGCGATCATGGATCGCAGCTTGCTCACGAGCTCGCGCTCCTCGGGATCCCAGACGCAGTGCGCAAGGCGCGAGACCGAGGCGAGAATGTCCACGGCCGGGTAACGCGCCTGGTCGGCAATGTGCCGGCTGAGCACGATGTGTCCATCCAGCGTGCTGCGAATGGTGTCGGCAATCGGCTCGTTGTGATCATCGCCGTCGACCAGCACGGAGAAGATTCCAGTGATCGTGCCCGTGCCTTCCTCTCCGGGCCCGGCCCGCTCGAGCAGGCGCGGCAGATCGGTGAAGACGCTCGGTGCGTAGCCGCGCGCGACTGCAGGCTCGCCGGCAGCCAGCGCGACTTCACGGGAGGCGTGGGCAAACCGGGTGATCGAATCGACCACCAGCAGGACCGATTCGCCGCGATCGCGAAAATACTCGGCGATCGCCATCGCGGTCTTCGGCGCCAGCCGTCGCATCATCGGGCTCTCGTCGCCCGTCGACACGATCGTGATGGCGCGGTCGCGGCCGTGGCCGAGCACGTCCACGACGAATTCACGCACCTCGCGGCCGCGTTCGCCCACCAGGGCCAGGACGACGGTGTCAAAACCGGTGCTGCGCGCCAGCATCGCGAGCAGCGTCGACTTGCCGACACCTGAGCCGGCAAAGATGCCAACGCGCTGGCCGGCGCAGATCGGCGCGAACAGATCGATCACGCGCACGCCGGTGCGCAGCGGCTTGTGGACGCGCGCCCGCTTCATGGCCGAGGGCGCTTCCGCTTCGGCCGAGACCGCGCGCGATCCCGGAATCAGCGCGCCCATGCCGTCGAGCGGTGCGCCGAGCGCGTTGATGACGCGTCCTTTCCAGCTCGCATCGGGCGCAAGCGACAGCGGAGGCAATCGGAATGCGACCGAGCCGAGCCCGCCCGCGAATTGCCGGTCGAACGGCTTGGCGATGATGCCGTCGCCGTCGATGCGAACCACTTCCCCGATCTGGGACCGGCCACCCGACGTCACCCCGATGAGCTCGCCGAGCTTGACGAAACGGGACAGGCCGGACACGCGAAAATGCGTCGGCGCGATCTCCGAAATGGCGCCGCTGATGCTTGCAATGGGGGTGCTCTGCTGCAGCTCCTGCAGCGCCCACTCAATTTGCCGGAGAGCGTTCAAGGGAAGTCCTCAGAGGGAAGGCTATTTGGCGGGGTCGCCCAGGGTGCGAATCGCGTTCTGAAGCGAGCTTTCAGTGCCCTCGATAAGCGAATTGGTGCCGTCGAAGGCGCGCGACGCCGACATCAGCCGCGTCAGCTCGAGCATCGGATTGGCGCCGGATCCCTCGACGTAGCCCTGCTTGAAGCCGTCCCGGCCGAAATCGGAGATCGCGGTCGCAGGCCGATCGGGGACGACGCCCGAATTGCCGTAGCGGTCGAGATTGGCGTCGGCAGGAATGTTGAATAGGCCGATGGTGCCGATCTCGTTTTTGTCCTGGGTGATCGTGCCGCTGCGCGAGATCGAGACTGGTCCGCCGTTCGGGTCGAGTGTGAGCTGCGCGCCGCCGCTATCGATGACGGGAAAGCCGCTCACGGTCTGAAGGTCGCCATTCGGCGCGATCTGGAGCCGGCCGTCGCGCGTATAGACCGTGCCGTTCGGGCCGGCGAAGGCGATCCAGCCCTGTCCCACCACGGCGACGTCGAGCGGGTTGCCGCTTTCGGTGACATTGCCGGCCGCGCGCGAGATGATGTTGTCGCCGGGCGAGGAGAAGGCGACGGGATTGGCGCCCGCCTTCGACAGCACCGTCTCGAATTTCACGACGTCGGTGCGAAAGCCGGATGTGTTGACGTTGGCGACGTTGTTGGCGATCGTCTGGAGGCGCTTTTCCAGCGCGACCTGCGCCGACAATCCCACATAAAGAGCCGATTGCATGACTTACTTTCCGAGCCGGATGGACTGAAGTTTCGAGAGCATGTCGGTATCCATGCTGGCAGTCGTCGACGCGCCGCCGATCAGGACCAGCGCGGGGTTGGTCGAGCTGCCGTTGCTGGCGTCGCTCGCGGCCTGTTTCGCATCCCACATCGCCGCGAAACGCTGCACGAATTTGGTGACCTTGGCCGGATCCTGGAAATCGGTGAGTTTGATCATCTTCGTCAGCATCGTGGCCTGGCTGTCGATGTCGGCCGAACTGACGGTCGCCGGGAGGCCGAGAGCCGTCTGCGCCACTTGCGTCAGCGCTTTGTCGGCGAGGATCTGGTACGGGCTCGTGATCGAGGAGGCCTTGCGTGTGAAATAGAGCGCCAGCCGCAGGCCCTCGTTCTGATCGCCGGCGTTTTGCTCCATCGTCTGCGTGGCGTACTGGGTGGCTGTGCCGGTGGTGGCCTGGGTGGTCTGGGTCGCCTGGCTGCCGAGCGCGGCGAAATTGAAAGCTGCGGCGAATTCCCGGTAGCGGGCGTCGGTGAGCTTGTTGGCGAAGGTCGTCGTGGTCGCGATACCCTCGGTCAGCACCTTCCGCATGAACGCTTTGGCGTAGATCATGTCGCTGAGGCCATAGGCCTTCATCGCGTAGGAGTAGAGGCGGTAGTTCTTCAGGAAGTCGTCGATAGTCTTCACCTTGCCGATATTGGCGAGGAAATAGTCGGTCTCGCGGCTGACATCCGGCTGCTTCGCGATGAGCGTCAGCGACTTGCCCATGTCCTTGGTTATTCTTGTGTAGTCCGCGATCGTGGATAGCATGACATGCGCCCCTTTGGCCGCCATTGCGACATCGTCCCAAGCTGCCGCGAATAGCTTGCGCGGGGCTGGCCAGGGGAAGCCAGCTTCGCGCAAGCGTCGCCGCATAGACATGGCCGACGGGATTGGCGATGGAGCGGCGCGTTGGGCAGTTTCGTGGGGATCATCATCACGGTGGCCGCCTTGCTCGGCGGATTTGCCGCCATGGGCGGGCATCTTGCCGTGCTCATGCAGCCGTGGGAATTCGTCATCATCTTCGGCACGGCGGCCGGCACCTTCATCGTCGCCAACCCCTGGAAGGTCGTCGCGGACACCGGGCTTGCGGCGGTTCAGGCCGTTACCGGGGCGGTGCCCGGGGAGCGCTACTATCTCGATCTCCTGGGCGCCCTTCACGCGCTGATGCGCGAGTTGCGGGGCAAGGGCCGCAACGAGGTCGAGGCGCATATCGACGATCCCTCATCCTCCGAGATCTTCAAGACGTTCCCGAGCGTGCTGGCGGATACCGCGCTGTTGCAGTTCATCTGCGACTACGTGCGCCTGATCATCATGGGTAACGCCCGCACGCACGAGATCGAAGCGCTGATGGACGAGGAGATCCATACGATCGTGAAGAGCAAGCTCACGCCCTACAATGCGCTCGTCGTGGTGTCGGAGGCGTTGCCGGCGCTTGGCATCGTTGCCGCGGTGCTTGGCGTCATCAAGGCCATGGGCGCGCTCGACCAGTCACCCAAGCTGCTCGGCGGCTTCATCGGTGCGGCGCTGGTCGGCACGTTTGCCGGCATCTTCCTCTCCTACGGCATCATCTCGCCGTTCGCCCTGAAGATAAAGATGACCCGCGAGAAGCGCTGTCGGCCCTACATCATCGTCAAGCAGACGCTGCTCGCCTTCATGAACGGTGCCATGCCGCAAATCGCGGTCGAGCACGGCCGCAAGATGATCGCCAGTACGGAGCGGCCGTCGATCGACGTGGTCGAGAACGAGACGATCGCCGGGCCGAAAGCCGTCGTGGCCGACGCCGAACCGAAGGCCGCCAGAGCATGATGATGGAAGGGATCGACGTCGAGCAGCAGAAGCGGCTGCCGAACTATCTGCTCGATGCGGCGGGCATATCCATCGACCGCATGCCGATGCTCAATGTGATCTTTGATCGCATGGCGGCATCCTGCACGGACAGTCTTCAGCCGATGGCGGGTACCCCCTGCTACTTTTCGGTCAACGACATCAGCAACGGCCGCGTCGGCGACATCGTCAAGGATTACGAGGGCAATGCGGTTGCTGCGGTCCTCTATGCCGAGCAATGGGACGCCCGGGTCCTCGTCATGCTCGATCGCGATTTCGTGTTTACGATGGTTGAGGCGCTGTTTGGCTCGGACGGCGCGGAGCCGCCGATCGATGTCGAGCGCGCCTTCTCGAACATCGAGCTGCGCGTGGTGCAGGTGCTGTTCGAGCGCTTCGCCAAGGCGCTCCAATCGGCTTTCGCCGCGACGTCCGATGTCACCTTCAAGCTCGAGCGGGTCGAGACCGCGATGGCCTCGCTTGCGATCGGGCGCAGCAGCAATATGTCGGTTTGCGCCAACATCATGCTCCAGGCGCTTTACCGCGGCGGGCAGATGTTCCTGATCATCCCGCATTCGGCGCTCAATCCGCTCAGGCAGAAGCTCGCCCATGTCGTCGTCTCGGACGGCCGTGCCGCCGATCCGAACTGGCGCGGGCAAATGGAGAGCGAGGTCCAGCGCACCGAGGTCACCTTGAACGCCGTGCTGGACGAGTGCGTGCTCTCCCTCGGAGAGGTCGCAAAGTTTCAGGTCGGGCAGGTCATCGAGCTCAACGCCACGCCGCGCACGCTCGCCAGGCTCGAGAACAACAACCAGGTGCTGTTCTGGTGTCAGATCGGCCAGCTCGATGGCTATTATGCCATGCAGGTAGCGGATCCCGTCGATCAGAAGCGGGAGTTTGTCGATGATATCCTATCTCGTTGATGCGGTTCTGCTCGTCGCGCTCGCCTTCACCAGCATGCGGGTGACCCGGATGCACCGTGAGCTGGCGCGGCTGCGCAGCTACCAGGGTGAATTCTCGACGATCGTGCAGGAGACGGCGGGCGCCTTCGATACCGTGATCAAGGCGGCCCACGACTCGACCGCCAATCTCGGTCGGCTGGCCAACGTGCTCAGCAGCAAGATCGATCAGGCTCACGAGGCAATCACGGCGCTGGACGCGCGGCGGTCGCAGGGTGTCGCGGGGACCAAAGGCTGCAGCGGTGCGGGTGAGCCGTAAAGGCTGCGGCTTGCGGACGCCGGGGTCGTCACCTGGCGTCGGCGCGCAGGCAAGGGGATCGTTCCGGAGCAGAACTCCGGGAGGAGCGTTTTCAAGAGGCAAGACCAAATGGCGCAAACTTTCGATTATGAGTCATCTGCCACCCGGGCGGCGGCGTCCGGCGAGGCACAAATCGACGCCTCCCCGCTGGAGCGGCTGGCGGAGATCGCGGCGCGTACGGCCGAGGATTCCGGCAAGTTCGCCAATGTCGACGCGATCCTGCGCATTCCCGTCACCGTGCAGGTGGTGCTGGGCGCTGCGACCATGCCGGTAGCGAACCTCATGAAGCTCGGCCGCGGTGCGGTGGTCCCGCTCGATCACAGGGTCGGCGAACCCGTTGACGTCGTGGTCAACGGCCGTATCGTCGCGCGCGGCGAAGTCGTGGTCGTCGAAGAAGACAATTCGCGTTTCGGCGTGTCGCTCACGGAGATCGTGGGGCCGCTGGGCGGTCACGGTGAAGCCTGATCGTGGCGGAACCGATGGGCATCGCAGCTCCTCTCAAGCAGCGCGGTGTTGCTGCGCTGGGAGGAACAGAGAAAGTCGCGGCACTCCTGCTCGCGATGGGCCGGCAGGCTGCCGCAAGCGTCCTGCAGCAGTTCGAGCCGCAGGATATCCGCATCGTCACGAAGGCCGCGGCTGAGCTGCGCCCGATCACGGCGCAGGAGCTGGAAGGGATCGTCGAGGAATTCGCCCAGCAGTTTTCGATGGGCGCCAATATTCTCGGCACGCTCGGCGGCCTGGAGGCCGTGCTCGGCGACGTCCTGCCGGCCGAGCAGGTCTCCCAGATCATGTCGGACCTGCTCGGAAATTCCTCGAGATCGGTCTGGGATCGCGTGTCGTCCGTCTCGGAGAACTCGCTGGCGAGCTACCTGTCCAAGGAGCATCCGCAAACCGCTGCAGTGATCCTCTCCAAGGTCAAGCCAGCCTGTGCCGCCAAGGTCATGAGCCAGCTTCCCTCGAGCCTGCGCAACGAGCTGATGCGGCGGGTGCTGAGCCTCAAGCCGATCGTCGACGACGCGATCCGCATCGTCGAGAAGACGCTGCATGAGGACCTGACGCTGAACTTCGCCCGGAACCTCGGTGCCGACACCTATGCGCGGGTTGCCGACATCATCAACAAGATGGAGCGTGGTCACATCGAGGACATGCTGAAGAGCCTGTCGGAGAAGCGTCCGAAGTCGGCGGAGGTACTCAAGGAGCTGCTGTTCACGTTCGACGACGTGGTCAACCTCACGCCGAAGGCGCGCACCATGATCTTCGATCAGGTGCCGACCGACCGTATTGTCGTCGCCCTGAAGGGCACGGACAAGAATTTCCGCGAACTGATCCTGTCCTCCGTCGCCTCGCGCGTCAGGCGCGTCGTCGAGCACGAGCTGGCGATCGGCGAGCCGTCGAACCAGCGCGACGTGCTGGAGGCGCGGCGCGTCATCACCGACCTCGCGCTCGATCTGGCGGAGAAGGGCGAGATCGAGCTCAACCCCGACCAGGAGGATGAGCTGGTCTTTCGCTGACCGCTGAACAGCATGGCAGAGACATCCGATCAGGAGAGCAAAACAGAAGAGCCGACCGAGAAGAAGATCCGCGATGCCCTCGAGCAGGGCAGGATTCCGGTGTCTCGGGAGGCCTCCGTCTTCGCCTCGATGGCGGCACTGATGGTGATTCAGGCGTTCCAGATCGGGCAGGGCGTGCAGCAGCTCGTTCCGACCCTGAAAGCTCTGCTCGACGACCCCGACGGCTTTCGCCTGCGAACGGCCGCGGACGCGAAAGACCTCCTGTCGGTCGTCGGGCTGGAGGCGCTGCGCTTCCTGGTTCCGCCGGTCCTCATTCTCGCGGTGTTCGGGCTGGCAGCCTCGCTGCTCCAGAACGTGCCGCGGCTGGTGCTCGCCCGCATCCAGCCGGATTTTTCGCGGATATCGCCCGCGCAGGGCTGGAGCCGGATCTTCGGAACGCAAGGGCTCGTGGAATTCGCAAAATCGGTCTTCAAGCTCGTTTCGGTGGGCCTGGTTGTCGGCTTCGTGCTGCGATCCTCCGAGGCGAGGGCGTTCGAGGCGATGTACACCGATCCGGTGGCGTTGCCGGAGATGATCCTGACCATCGCCATGCGCATCGTTTCGGCGATCTGCATCGCGACCATCGTGCTGGTGGCGATCGACCTCGCCTGGGCACGCTTCCACTGGCGGCGCGAGTTGCGCATGACGAGGCAGGAGCTCAAGGATGAGCACAAGCAGGCCGAAGGCGACCCGCTGATCAAGGCGCGGCTGCGGTCGCTGGCGCGCGATCGCTCGCGCCAGCGAATGATCGCGGCTGCATCGCGCGCCTCGCTCGTGATCGCGAACCCGACGCACTTTGCGGTGGCGCTGCGCTATCAGCGCGACGAAAATCCGGCGCCGATGGTCCTCGCCAAGGGCATGGACGCGATCGCGCTCAAGATCCGCGCGGTGGCCGAAGAGAACAGGATTCCTGTGATCGAGAACAAGGCCCTGGCGCGCGCGCTCTACGAGGCGGTGCAGGTCGATCAGCTGATCCCGCCGGAATTCTTCCGGCCGGTCGCCGAGATCATCTATTTCCTGCAATCGCAGAAGGCGCCGCGAAGCGAAAAGGTTCAATGACGGGTCTTGCGACGAAAGCTTGAGAAAAGCTTAACTTCCTATGTTCGTCTGCATAGACGAGATCGGGAGCTGCCGTGGGACCGCTTTATCTGCTTGAACTTGCTTCCTCGCAAGCCCGATGGCTGGAGCTGCGCCAGTCGACGATCGCAGCGAACGTCGCCAACGTCAACACGCCCGGCTTCAGGGCGCGTGACGTCGAGCCGTTCAACAAGGTCCTCGATGCCACGCCGGTCAGGCTCGCGACGACATCGCCGTCGCACATGCAGTTGAGCGCGGCCGAGACCGACACGCGAACCAACGCCAAGAAAGACAGCTGGGACGTCGTGCACTCCGGCAACTCCGTCAGCCTGGAGCAGGAGATGCTCAAGAGCGGCGAGGTGAACCGCGACTATTCGATGAATGCCGCGATCGTGCGGTCGTTCCACCGGATGCTGCTGACCGGCGTGAAAGCCTGAGGTGACCTGACATGGTGGATTCCCTGCAGGCTTCGCTCGCGGTCGCAAGCTCCGGACTCGAGGCGCAGTCGACGCGGATGCGCATCGTCTCGGAAAACCTCGCGAATGCGAATTCGACGGGGCGCACCGCCGGTGCCGACCCGTATCAGCGCAAGACCGTGACCTTCGATGCGGAGATGGACCGCGCCGCGGGCGGCCAGCTCGTCAAAGTCAAGGAAGTTGGCGTCGATACCACTCCATACCGGGTCGAATACGAGCCGGGGCATCCGGCTGCCGACAAGGCCGGCTACGTCAAGCTGCCCAACGTCAACATGATGATCGAGATGGCCGACATGCGCGAGGTCAATCGATCCTATGAGGCCAACCTTCAGGTCGTGAAACAGGTGCGGTCGATGGTCGGCATGACTATCGATCTCCTAAGGAGCTGACGATGTTAGAGGCAATTGCGTCCACTGCCATCTCTGCGGGCCAGGCCGTGGCCCGCTCGATTGAAGCGCAGGTGACCGCGCCTGCGGCGGGCGCCGTTCAGTCGGGTGGGGATGTTGGCTTCGACTCCGTGATGAAGCAGGTCACGACAGATGCGATCGGGACGCTCAAGGCCGGTGAGGCCGCGTCGAT
>NZ_JBBIAM010000201.1:0-9651 GCF_054185185.1 Bradyrhizobium sp. UFLA05-153 | reverse complement strand
TTGGAACACTGAAGCTTCGCAACCTCAGCTTCCTCGGTTCAGACCAGATGGACAACCTCCTGACAGGCCACACCTAAGGCATGACGAGATTGGGGTCGGTCATCCCAAATTTTGCAATGATGGCATCTTGCCCCTGATTTGCCCGACGCGTGAAGCAATTTCGCAAAATCCGCAAAGCGTCACGTCGTCCGCAAGGCGTCGCGTCGACCGTCGCCGGCTACTTTGCATGGGGTTGTTTTCGGGGTTTTTGCCGGACCGGGCGAAAGTCCGAGGCTGAACCCGATCTGATCGCGCTTTTCGGAACGTCGCGGTCCAGGTGGCGTTCTCCTGGACCGCGATTGGGTGTGCCTATTCCTCGTCCTCGTCGTCTTCCTCTTCGTCCTCTTCCTCATCCTCGTCGTCTTCGTCCTCTTCGGGCCCGGCCTGTTCGAGTACGGCGAGCGGCAGCGTCTCGCGAAACAGATTGCCTTCCATGCCCATCCAGAGGCAGAGCACGTCCTCCTCCTTGACATCGACGACGGTCAGCGGCTGGCCGCCGGATTTCAGCATCACGACATCGCCGGCTTTCAGTTCCATGGATTTCTTCTCCGTGTTGATCGACACGGGCTCGACGCTAGCAAGCCGTCATGACAGGGCGATCACGGACGGCTGCGATCGGTCGATCGCAAGGTGATGCCGAATCAGCGCCTGGCGACGATGATCGGCGTCGTCTTGATCGGGGTGCATGCATCGTTGAAAAAGCCCACCACGGTTGTGACGACCGGCACATGGCAGGCAAAGCTGTCCGGGCGATAGCTCTCGCGAATCCCGTCCATCTGGAAGGTCGCGAGGCTCATAAAGGCATTGAGGCGCTTGGCTTGAAGGTCGATCGCGGTCTGAAGGCGGTCGCGGTCGACCTGGAGTGAAGCCTTGCTCGCGGACTTCGCCTCGGGTTGCGAGGCCCAGTAGCGCACCGGCGCCAGTCTTTCGTGCAGGTTGCGGAGACAATAGTGCATCACCAGCACCTGATGCTTCGCGCTGAACCAGTGAATCGCGACGGAATCGTTCGTTCCCGCCTTTTCCCGGTTCTTCGGGCAAACATCGACATACGAATATGCCGGGTCCCAATTGTATCGGGCATCGATCGAACAGGCATCCTCGGCAGTTATGCGAGGGGTGGTCGACGCGCTGCCATTCGTGGGCGTGAATTGCGGCAAGTGGTGATCGCAATCGAAGTCATAGGCGCGAAGCAGGGATTGGTCGAGCGGGTCACTGTTTGGGGTCAGCCGTACTTCCGGATCGCCTTTGAAGTTCGAAGCCCAGTCGATGTATATCTCTGCGTTTCGTGCCAGCAGATCGCCGGTTTCAAACAACGCCAGCTGGGCCGTTTCGTAGACCTTGAGAACGTCCTGAGCGTTCTTGACGGCAAGGATCCGTTCGTTGGCGTCGGCGCGATCGTCGAGCGCAGCCGAATAATCAGAGAACAGCTGCTGTTGCAGCGCCTGCACCAGGGAGAATTTCGTCGAGATATCGTCGAACGTCTTCGCCGCAGCCAGCATGTTTTCCTTGGCCTGGGCGCTCACCTTATCCTGATAGGAGTTCAGATACTGGAAGGAGCCGACGAGGAGGCTGCCCAGCATCGTCACCAGCGAGAGGCTTTTGAAGAGCGTAAATCCGCGATCGAATTTCTCCAGCCACGATAGTGGCGGTTCGGATGGCGGAGGCGCTTTCGCGTCAGAGCCTGGCTTGGCTGCATCGTCCTGGGACACCGGTGACCTCCAAGGGTGTTCGGTCAGGAACCGAGCCGATACGATCTCCGATTGCCGCTCCTTGCACTGTGAGCTAGGTCATACATCACGGCACGGTGAAATCGCCGCCGCCCGTCCGCGGGACCGTCATCCAACCGGTCAGGGCAACAGCTCGGTCAGCGAGCGGATGATGCGGTCGGGCTTGATCGGCGATCCCGCAGGCAAGCCCTCGCCATGCACGTCCATCCAGACCGCGTAGATGCCGAGGCGCTGCGGTGTCACGACTTCCCATTCCAGATTGTCGCCGATCATCCAGGTATCCCCGGCGCTGACGCCGAGCGTGTCCATCGCGTGCAGATAGGCGCGCTCCTCGGGCTTGCCGAAACCATGCTCGCCCTCGATCTGGATGTGGTCGAAGCGGTGGGTCAACTCGAAACGCTCGACCTTGGAGCGCTGCATGTCGGCGGCGCCATTCGTCACCAGCGCGAGCTTGACCCCAAGCGCCTTCAGCCGGTCGATGGCCTCATGCGCGCCGGGGAAGACGAACATCTCCTCCTCGCGATAGGTGGTGAAGCGGTCGGCCAGGCGAATGGCGAGATCGTCGGGCAGGGCGCGGTGCCCGCTTGCGGCGAGCGCCGCGAAGCCGCCCTTCACCGTCAGCCGCCGCGCCTCGCCGAGCTTGAGCCGCCAGGCGGCTTCCGCATTGGCCCAGAAATTCCGTGCAAACGTCAGCACGGCTGCAGCGACCTGCTCCGGCGGCAGCGGTGCAAGTTCGGCCGCGAACTCGGTTGCGATCGTGTTCCAGGCGATCTCGGGACGGCCATAGGCCGACAGGATGGTGTCATCCATGTCGATCAGCATGGCGCGGGGGAGGGGTTTCATCGCGGTCATGGCCATTTCACTTCCGGCGGCAGCGAGGACAGGATCGAATCCACATTGCCACCGGTCTTGAGCCCGAAGATGGTGCCGCGGTCGTAGAGCAGGTTGAACTCGACATAGCGTCCGCGCCGGACCAACTGCTCCTCGCGATCGGCAGGCGTCCAGGCGGTCGCGAAATTGCGCCGCACGAGTTCCGGATAGATCTTCAGGAAGGCGCGGCCGACGTCCTGGGTGAAGGCGAGATCGGCTTCCCAGTCGCCGCTGTCATGCCAGTCGTAGAAGATGCCGCCGATGCCGCGGGCTTCTTTCCGGTGTGGCAGATAGAAATACTCGTCGCACCATGTCTTGTACTTGTCGTAGTCGGCGACGCCGTTCGGCCCGGTGCAGGCTTCCCGCATCGCACCGTGGAAGGCGATCGTGTCCGCATCCTCCTGCGTGCGCCGCCGGTCGAGCACGGGCGTCAGATCGGCGCCGCCGCCGAACCAGGCTTTCGTCGTGACGACGAAGCGCGTGTTCATGTGCACGGCGGGCACGTTCGGATTGCGCATATGCGCGATCAGCGAGATGCCCGACGCCCAGAACCGCGGATCGTCCGCCGCGCCCGGGATCTGCGCGCGAAACTCTGGCGCGAACTCGCCATGCACCGTCGAGCAGTGCACACCGACCTTCTCGAACAGGCGGCCGTACATCATCGACATTACGCCGCCGCCGCCGGGCGCGCCGGTGTGGTCGGTGCGCTGCCAGGGCGTGCGCACGAAGCGGCCGGCCGCACCGGGATAGAGCGCCTGCGGCGCGTCATCCTCGAGCCGCTCGAAGCTTGCGCAGATGTCGTCGCGCAGGGACTCAAACCAGGTCCGTGCACGCGTCTTGCGATCTTCAATCGTCGAAACGTCCATCTGCATTCCCGTCGCTAGCCAAGCGGAGTGTCGCGTAGGGTAGGCAAAGGCGCGTTTGCGCCGTGCCCACCACTTCTGCAACCGCCATTGCGGTCGCCGAAGAGGTGGGCACGCGTCGCTTTGCCCACCCTACGAATTTAGCCTTGCGGACCGTAATAGGTGCAGCTCTCGTTGCAACTGTCGCGATGGATGCTGACGCGGGTCAGTCCGCCGAGATGCTCAAGGCGCTCCCAGACGAAGCGCGAGAGATTTTCAAGCGTCGGGATGCCCAGCGCCTCGATCTTGTTGAGGAACTTGTGGTCCAGCGTCAGCCGCACGTCCTCGATCGCGCGCTGGAGGAGGCCGAGATCGACCACCATGCCGGTCACGGGATCCGGCGTGCCGCGCAAGCTCACCTCGGCGCGGAAGGAGTGGCCGTGAATCTCTTCGCTCGCCGCGCCGAAGGTCGTTCCCGACAGCGAGTGCGCCGCCTCGAAGCGGAATGATTTGGTCAATTCCCACATCTTGTGAACGTCAATCCTGTCTGATGCCAGGCTACCTGATGCCGAGCGTCTTGTGTGTTTGCACGCTGAGCCGCCATTGCGGGTGGCGCAGGCAATAGTCGATGGCGCGCGCGGTGTTCTCGGCCACCTCAGGTCCGTCCATCGGTTGCAGCGAGAACCGCTCGAAGGCGAGGCCTTCGAAAGCTTCCGGCAGCGCCTGCGCTTGCGGATAGACCAGCTTCAGCTCGTGACCCCGCCGCACGACGAGGTCGCTTCCCGCTTTTGGACTGACACAGATCCAGTCGAGGCCATCGGGCGGGAGGATCGTACCGTTGGTCTCGACCCCGATCTCGAAGCCGTTCGCGTGTAGCGCATCGACCAGCGGGGCGTCTACCTGCAAGAGCGGCTCGCCACCGGTCAGCACGACATAACGGTTACTGCCGGTTCCCGTCCATTGCGCGGCGATCGTCGCCGCAAGGTCCTCCGCGGTGGCGTAGCGTCCGCCCAGCGTGCCATCGGTGCCGACGAAATCCGTGTCGCAGAACTGGCAGGTGGCACCGGCGCGGTCGGCCTCGCGGCCGCTCCAGAGGTTGCAGCCGGCAAAACGGCAGAACACGGAAGCGCGCCCGGCATGGGCGCCTTCACCTTGCAGGGTCAGGAAGATCTCCTTGACCGCGTAACTCACCATGCTCTCCTTAAAATGGCCTAGAGGTTGCGGACCTGCCGCAGCGCTTCGCCTGCAGCCATCGCCGCGGTCATCGCCACATTGAGCGAGCGCAGCCCCGGCTTGATCGGGATGACGAGCCGCGCATCCGCGGCCGCGACCACCTCGTCGGTGACCCCCGCGCTCTCGCGCCCGAGCAGCAGGATGTCCGACGGCTGGTAGCGAAAATCAAGGTAGTTGGTCGCGCCTTTGGTCGTGAACAGCAGCAGCCGGTACCCTTGTTCCGTGCGCCATGCCTGAAATTTCGACCAGGAGTCGTGACGGGTCACGCTGACCTGGTCCAGATAGTCCATTCCCGCCCGGCGGAACAAGCGGTCGGAGACGGGAAAACCTGCCGGCTCGATGATATGGGCGGCCATGTCCAGACAGGCGCAGAGCCTGAGAATCGTGCCGGTGTTCTGGGGGATGTCGGGCTGGAAAAGCGCTATCTGCATGGGCGTGGACGGGGCTGGTTGCGGGCCGGAAATGTCTCAATAAAACATCGCCTGCCGCGGAATTCGTGCATTGCACGCTTCGGCGCCGATAGCGGGCTTGCGCTCGCCCGGCAAGGGTGCCAATAGAACGATTCTGGACTGCTGTTTCGCTCGTTTTGTCGCGGATCAAGCAAAGTTCTGCCGCCGCGGGGGGCCGCGGGCGCCGGCAGCCTGTTCTGGGGACCTTTGGGCGCCCCCTGGGGCGGTTCCGCCGGTCGCATAAGAAGAAAGGGTTGGAATCGTGACGACAGCGTCTTCGGCGGACCATCCGACACGCCGTGATTTCCTTTTCGTTGCAACGGGGGCAGCAGCGGCAGTGGGGGGCGTTGCGACGCTCTGGCCGTTCATTTCCCAGATGAATCCGGACGCCTCGACGATCGCCGCCGGCGCGCCGATCGAGGTCGATCTGACCCCGGTCGCCGAGGGCCAGGACATCAAGGTGTTCTGGCGCGGCAAGCCGATCTACATCAGCCACCGCACCAAGAAGCAGATCGAAGAGGCGCGCGCAGTCAACGTCGCGAGCCTGCCCGATCCGCAATCCGACGAGGCGCGGGTCAAGGCCGGGCACGAGCAGTGGCTGGTCGTGATCGGCATCTGCACCCATCTCGGCTGCATCCCGATCGCGCATGAGGGCAATTACGACGGCTTCTTCTGCCCGTGTCACGGATCGCAGTACGATTCCTCGGGGCGTATCCGCCAGGGGCCCGCACCCGCTAACCTGCCGGTGCCGCCCTATCAGTTCGTCTCCGACACCAAAATCCAGATCGGCTGAGCTATCCGGGCTGAAAAGCCCGGAGCCTTGAGCCATTGCGTCAAAATTCCTCAGGATCGCATCATGAGCGGACCATCCGACTACCAGCCGAGCAATCCGGCACTGAAGTGGATCGAGCGGCGCCTGCCGATCTTTGGTCTTATGCACTCCTCGTTCGTCGCCTATCCGACGCCGCGTAACCTGAACTACTGGTGGACCTTCGGCGCCATCCTGTCCTTCATGCTCGGGATCCAGATCCTGACCGGCGTCATCCTGGCGATGCACTACACGCCGTATGCCGATCTCGCCTTCAAGTCGGTCGAGCTGATCGTGCGCGACGTCAATTACGGCTGGCTGCTGCGCAATATGCATGCGGTCGGCGCGTCGATGTTCTTCTTCGCCGTCTACGTCCACATGTTCCGCGGCCTCTATTACGGGTCGTACAAGGAGCCGCGCGAAGTGCTGTGGATCCTCGGCGTCATCATCTATCTGCTGATGATGGCGACCGGCTTCATGGGCTACGTGCTGCCGTGGGGCCAGATGAGCTTCTGGGGCGCCACCGTCATCACCAACCTGTTCTCAGCCTTTCCCTATGTCGGCGAGAGCATCGTGACGCTCTTGTGGGGCGGCTATTCCGTCGGCAACCCGACGCTGAACCGCTTCTTCTCGCTGCACTACCTGCTGCCGTTCCTGATCGCTGGCGTCGTCGTCCTGCACGTCTGGGCGCTCCACGTCGCCGGCCAGAACAATCCTGACGGCGTCGAGCCGAAGACGGAAAAGGACACAGTACCGTTCACGCCGCATGCAACGATCAAGGACCTCTTCGGCGTGTCCTGCTTCCTGCTCCTCTATTCGTGGTTCATCTTCTACATGCCGAACTATCTCGGCGACGCCGACAACTACATCCCGGCGAACCCCGGTGTGACGCCGCCGCACATCGTGCCCGAATGGTACTACCTGCCGTTCTACGCGATCCTGCGCTCGATCCCGAACAAGCTCGCCGGCGTCATCGCGATGTTCTCGGCGATCATCGTGCTCGCCTTCCTGCCCTGGCTCGACAGCGCCAAGACCAGATCCACGAAGTACCGTCCGCTGGCCAAGCAGTTCTTCTGGATCTTCGTCGTGGTCTGCATCCTGCTCGGCTATCTCGGCGCGCAGCCGCCGGAAGGCTTCTACGTGATTGCCGGCCGCGTCCTGACGGTCTGCTACTTCGCCTACTTCCTGATCGTGCTGCCGCTGCTCTCCCGCATCGAGACCCCGCGGCCGGTGCCGAACTCGATCTCCGAGTCGGTCCTGGCGAATGGTCGAAAGGTTGCGGCCTCTGTCGTCGTCGCACTCGTCGCGGCCGGCGCGCTGTTTGCCGGTACATTGCAGGATGCCCGCGCCGCCGAAGGCACGGACAAGCCGCCAGCGCAGAAATGGTCGTTTTCAGGCCCTTTCGGCAAGTTTGACCGCGGCGCGTTGCAACGCGGCTTGAAGGTCTACAAGGAGGTCTGCGCCAACTGCCACGGCCTGTCCTACATCGCCTTCCGCAACCTCGCGGAAGCCGGCGGACCCGGCTATTCCGTCGCGCAGGCATCGGCCTTTGCCTCCGAGTACAAGGTCAAGGACGGCCCGAACGACCAGGGCGAGATGTTCGAGCGCCCGGGCCGCCCGGCGGATTACTTCCCCTCGCCCTTCCCGAACGAGCAGGCGGCTCGCGCGGCGAACGGCGGTGCTGCGCCGCCCGACCTGTCGCTGATCACCAAGGCACGGTCCTATGAGCGCGGCTTCCCTTGGTTCATCTTCGACTTCTTCACCCAGTACCAGGAGCAGGGCCCGGACTACGTCGCTGCGATGCTCCAGGGCTTTGAGGACAAGGTGCCGGAGGGCGTGACCATTCCGGAAGGCTCCTACTTCAACAAATACTTCCCGGGCCACGCCATCAAGATGCCGAAGCCGCTGAGCGATGGCCAGGTCACCTATGACGATGGCTCGCCGACTACGGTCGCGCAATATGCCAAGGACGTCACGACGTTCCTGATGTGGGCCGCAGAGCCCCACATGGAAGCGCGCAAGCAGCTCGGCTTCCAGGTGTTCGTGTTCCTGATCATCTTCGCGGGATTGATGTACTTCACCAAGAAGAAGGTCTGGGCCGACGCGCACTGAGGCCGTATAGCCATAGAAATGGAAAAGCCCCCACAAGGGGGCTTTTTTGTTGGCTGCGTTCGCGTCCCGGACGCGCTGCAGCGTGCAACGCTGCTGCGCAGAGCCGGGACCCAGCGTATCCACGGCTGGGCCCCGGATCAGCAATGCACCACGCCGCGAAGGGCGGCGCACTGCATTGCATCCGGGGCACGAGACTGTGTTGCTTGAAGCGATTGCCTATCGTGCCCGCACCCGCCAAAATACCCGTAACGACCCCTGAAACTCGTCGGAGGAAAGCATGGGCACCGTCATCACCTTCAAGCGTCCGGACGGCAAGGATGCGTCGGGCTATCTCGCCAATGCCGCGCGCGGCAACGCGCCGGGTGTGGTCGTTATCCAGGAATGGTGGGGGCTGTCGGACCAGATCAAGGGACTGTGTGACCGCTTTGCGCTCGCCGGCTTCGATGCGCTCGCGCCAGACCTCTACAAGGGCAAGGTGGTGCCCTATCACGACACCGATGCGGCCAATCGCGAGATGAACTCGCTGGACTTCATGGACGCCACCACGCAGACCGTGCGCGGCGCTGCGCAATATCTTTCGCGCAACAGCGCCAAGGTCGGCCTGACCGGCTTTTGCCTCGGCGGTGCCGTGACCATCATCGGCGCCACCAAGATCCCGGAGCTTGCAGCCGGCGTCGTGTTCTACGGCATCCCGCCGGAGCAGGCCGCCAAGCCCGCCGACGTCAAGATCCCGCTCCAGGCGCATTTCGCCAACAAGGACGATTGGTGCACGCCGGAGCTCGTCGGTGGTTTCGAAAAGGCCATGAAGGCCGCCGGCAAGCCGCTGGAGCTGTTCCGCTATGACGCCGAGCACGCCTTCGTCAACGAGCAGCGGCAGGCCGTGCATGACCGCGAAGCCGCCGAGCTCGCCTGGGGCCGTGCCACGGAGTTCTTCAAGAAGCATCTGGGATGAACGCAGCGGCGCGCTGATGCGACACAAGACAGGCCGCCCGGTGTCGGGCGGCCGCTCTGGCGCGGTCAGGCACTCTGCTGCGCCGGAGCCAACACATTGGCGCCGAGCATCCCATATGAAAGCCTTCCTGATCGCATCATTGTTCGTGACCGGCCTTGCGGCGCCTTGTTGGGCCAAGGATCCCGCGTGCAACGGGCCGGAATTCGGGGCATTCCGGACTGACTTCGAAGGCGCGGCGAATGCGAACGACAAGAACCGCATCGTCAAGCTGATCTCCTTCCCCGTCGAGTACTGGTCGGCGGAAGGCAAGCACGACGTTCAGAGCGGCCCGGTCAAGAGCGAGGCCGAATTCCTGCAACGCTACGACGCGCTGTTCACGCCCGCCATGCGCAAGCATCTGCACACCGCAAAGCTCCTGTCGCTGCCTGATGGCCACTGCGCACTGACCTGGCACGACACGAATTCCGAATTCACCTTCGAATTCCGCTATGTCCCCGACACCGGATTCAGGGCAATCGGATATGACGTCGGCGCGTATTGATCCGTAGATGGGGTAACGGGCTCCCGAGAGGCGTTCCTGCCCCGCAAGCCGCGCTCGCTACGGCGCTGTTTGGTGCGC
>NZ_JBBIAM010000200.1:0-9790 GCF_054185185.1 Bradyrhizobium sp. UFLA05-153 | reverse complement strand
CCCCATGGGGGTATAAAATCTCAAACACCAATCAGCCGACTCGGTCTAACCGAGGACAACCTCTTGAGGCTCCACACCTAGGTCTCTACCCGAATAAGGGAAGCCACTTCCCGATCCCGCGGATTTTCGCTTGCTGCAAGGCCGGCAGCAACGCCGGTGCGGTCGGCGGCGGGACGGTTCTGGCTCATCTTGCGTTTGCCTTCGAACCGGCTGACGGGAATGCGCACACCGACGATCCCGCGCAGCTGCGCGGCGATGAAATCGGCAGGCGCCTCGCCGACAGCCCAGGGATTGGTACGCGGCGCCTCGTGCAGGTTCGTCAGCCGCGTGACCACCTCGAGCAGACGTTCGCTCTCCTCGAAGAACTCAACCGGGCCATAGGCGTGGACTGCGATGTAATTCCACGTCGGCACCACCTTTCCGGTTTCCTGCTTGGTGGCGTACCAGGAGGGCGTCACATAGGCTTGCGGACCCATGAAAATCGCGAGAGCTGCGCCGATGGGCGCGGCACACCATTGCGGATTGGCCCTCGCCAAGTGCCCGTACAGCACGCCGCGCTCGCCTTCGGTCTCATCCAGGAAGAGCGGCAGCGGTGTCGCGACCGGCCCCTCCGCAGTGGCCGTCACCAGATTGGCGAGGCGGGCGGAGCGGATGGTGGCGCGGATGCTCTCGATATCGTCGTCCCTGAAGGCAGGGGGCACATACATGGCGTTTCTCCGTTGTCGGCCGAGAGATGCCCTCAAACTGGTAGGCTGGAAACTGCCAGTTATCGAAGATTTTGGTGGTCCAGTTGCCGCGACCTGCGCCGATTTGCGGCGCGCATCTCAATCGCTGACCGTACGCCGACAGGCGTGCCTTCCGCGACGACGGGCGTGACTTGGTGTCGGGGGCCGGCGCTTCGGCAACAGCCTTTGCGACGCGTGGCCTTGCCCCATGTCGAACGTCGATGAAGCCTTCCGCAGCGAGTTGCTCGTAAGCGACGGTCACTGTCGAACGCGATACGCCGAGTTCGCCGGCGAGCGCGCGCGAGGACGGTAGCAGACCATCGGTGCCATACACGCGTTTCAGGATCTGGTCCCTGAGCGTTTCGTAGATCTGCCGAGCGCCCATTTTCCGGCCCCGCTTCTGAGAAGACGCCTTGATCTGGACCATTGAAAATTCACAAAACCGGCTATTTGGCGATGCCAGTCTGCGGCCATCCGATCCCAATGCCAAGCGGTTCCGATGCACGACGGAGCTGCGGGAGCTCTCATCGCTTCCGGGGGCCCCAAAAAAGATTGCGGCCAGCCATTGGGGGATGGCTGGCCGCGCGCGAACCGGTCTGGGACGGGGAGGGGTGGGGATGTGACCGGGTCGCGTAACTCGTTCCTTGCTAACTACTGATCCTTGGCGCTGGCGGTGGAGACCGCCGGCTTGGTATCGCCGAGCGAGACCCAGACGTTGGGATCGCTCTGCGACTGGCGCTTGACGAAGCGGTAGCCGGTCTCGGTCCAGGCGACGACATTCTCGTTCTGATTGTCGAGAATGAACTCGCCCTTGTCGGTCTTGACCGTCAGCACCGCGTGTCCTTCACCCTTCTTGTCACGCACGACGGTGATCAGCAGGGCCTCGCGGGGCCATCCGGCATCGATCAGCATCTTGCGCTTCAACAGCACATAGTCCTCGCAGTCGCCGTAGCCGTCGGTCGGCAACGACCACTTCTCGATCACGCCCCAGTGCTCCATGTCGGTCAAAGGCTTGACGGTCTCGTTGACCCAGCGATTGACCTTGAGCAGATCGCGCCATGCCGTCTGCGACATCACGATGTCGCGCGGCTGCGACGGACCGCCCTGGCATTGGGCAGCATTGTCGGCACAGAACTCGACCCAGCCGATCGGCGCACGCGTGTTGTCGCCGAGGCTCGCGTAGAGCAGGCGGCCTTCGCCGGCCTGCACCGTCGCGCTGATCCCGAAGAGCATGGCGGCAATCGCCAGCCCTTTCCCCTGTCCCCTGAAGTCGAACATCGTGGCCCCCGTTTCTTGTTGGGACCACAATTCGCACGAAGCTTTTGCGTTGCCGCTAAATGAGCCAAGTCAAGTCGAGACGAATACAAGTAAAACGAGCGCTGAATTCGATTTATACTTGAGTAGAGTTCGACTAAAATTTGAGAATACTGCAATTGAATAAGATTGTAGGCATTAACGCGCGAGCCTCGGGGAACTCAGCGTTTTCGCGCCGCGCGGCGGCCCGCGTTAACCGGCAGGCGCTTGCGCGCGAGATACGAAAAAGGCGGCGTCCGCGTTGCGGAGGCCGCCTTTTCGGCTCAATTGCTGGATTTTTCAGGCGGTTGCGCTTTACCGCGCGGTAACGCTCTCTTCGAGAGTCTCGACCGGCTGCTCGTGGACGAACTCGAGCGCGAAGCCGTCTTCGAGATTTCTGACCACGCGGCCCTGGACGCGGCCGAGCATGACCTGCGATTTCAGCGGCGGCCGGTTCTCTGCGGCAATGGCGGCGCCGGACAGCGACAGGTCGATGATCCGGCAGGTCATCTTGGTGCCGTCCTCGAGCGTGAGCACGGCGATCGGGTTGCGCGGCACGATACGGTCGTGGCGGCGATCCTCCGGCAGATTGAGGATGTCGCGGTTGGCGAGCCAGGTGAGCTGGGCGGCCAGCTTGTCGCGCTTGCGCGGCGTTGCCCCGATCGTCATGGCGAAGCCGTTGTCGATGATCCGGGTGATCTTGCCCTCGACGCGGCCGATATGGTCGAGATAGGCGACCACGCGGTCGCCGACATTGCCGATGCCGGGGGCGAGCAAAGCGAGGCCGCCCGGCGACATGTTGATCACCTGGCAGGGGAATTCACGGCGGTCCGGCAGCATATAGCGGCCGAGCAGATGTACTTTCACCCGCTGGAAACGCCGACGTTCCTCGGCGGCAGGAAGAAATTTTTTGTTCGCCAACGCCATTTTCACTACCCGACCCCCGGGCGGAGTCCCAGCGACCCTAAGGCGCACAGGGTTAACGCGCCGTTAGCGGGACGTGCGAGAGTTACGGATAGGTCAGGCGGGTTGTGGGCGGTTTTCTGCAATGCGCTCAAACAGCCACACCAACAGCGGGCAGACGAGGACCACGAGCGCGCCGAGATCGAGCGCTGCGGCCGCACTTCCGGTCCAGCTCGCAAGGCGCCCCGCGATCACCGGTCCGAGCATCATGGCGGCATAGAACACGGTGAGGAAGATCCCCATGCCGATCGCGCGCGTTTGCGGTGCCAGCACCCGCGCCGGCAGGCTCATGATCGGGCCGGCCGGCTGGCCGGAGACGAGCCCAAGGGAAACGACGATCGTGATCACGGCGCTGGACCGCGTCAGCAGCGCCAGCAGCAAGGCGAGGAGGAAGCTGCCGACGACGACAAGGGTGAGCGGTCGCCGGGTTCGATCGGCGAGCACGCCGCCGAGTGGGACAGAGACCGCCGAGATCCACAGCGCGAGGCTGATCGCGGAGCCCGCCGCTGCCACGGTCCATCCGCGCTCGACCAGCAGCGACGGCCCGAACGACAGGATCATGGCAAAGCCTACGTTGAACAGGCCCCAGATCGCACCAGCGATCATCACCGCTGTCACCGTCTGCCGATCGAGGCGAGCGGACGCCGACGCCACTGTTCCGCTCGCTGGGGGCGGCCGGTAAAGGAACATCAGCACGATGCCGGCGGCGACGACCGCGCAGACGGCGAAGAACACGGCAGGCGCACCGCCCGCCGTGCCGATCGCAGGCAATGTCAACAGCGAGAGCGCGATCCCGGCCGGCCAGGAGTTGATGACGATGCCCATGGCGGTTGCGATTTCCTTGCCGGCGAACCAGTCCGTCGTCATCTTGGTGAGCTGCACACTCAACAGCACGCCGCCGATCCCGGCAACCAGCCGTCCGGCGATCTGAGAGCTCCACGCATCCGTGAGCGCCATCGTCATGCTGCCGCTCATCATCAAGGCGAGCGCAGCGAGTGCCGTGGCCTTGTCGCCGAATCGCGCGCCGATCGCGCCGCCCGGCAGCGCCAGAAACACGCCCGGCGTGAAGTAGAGGCCGATCAGGAGTCCTATGTCCGCAAGGCCCACACCAAACGTCTTTTCCAGGAGGGGCGCGACCGCCGCCACGCTCTGAAACTGGAACGCCATGGTGAGGCGCACGAAAAACAGGATCGCAAGAACGCCCCAGCGATTGCGCAAGGTCTCACCTCCCGGTCTTGCCGAGCGTGCGGTGGCGAGACGTCAGTGTCAACCGACGGCTTCTGCGGCCAGCTATGCCTTCTTCGTCGTGCGGTGATGCAACAGGAGCAGCAGCGCGGCCAGGACAGCGGCCGAGAGGCCGAGCGACCAGTGGATGCCGATCGCGGCGCCGAACAGGCCGACGGTGATGCCGCTGAAGGCCCGCATCCCGAGCCCGGCCATGTTGAAGAGGCCGACGACGCGGCCGCGGATGTCGGCCGGCGCGTTGAGCTGCACCAGCGCCTGCGCCATGGTGTTGAACGACAGTTCGAAGAAGCCCGCGGCAAACAGCAGCACGATCGCCAAGGGATAGATCCGCACCGATGCGAAGGCGAGCAGCGAGACGCTCCACAGCATGGCCAGCGTGATCGCGGTCCGCGGCGTGCCCTTGAGCCGTCCCCACGATTCAAGCGCGATACCGGCGAGCAGCGCGCCAGCGGCGTCGGCCGCCAGAAGCACGCTGTAGGACACGCCGGGATCGCCATGGCCGAGATCGCCGGCAAAGCCCGGCATCTGCGCGTGGTAGGCGTTGCCGATCATGAAGGAGGTGAGCCCGGCCAGCCACGTCATTGCAGTCAGCACCGGCTGCGTACCGATGGAGCGGATCGTCAGCACGATATCGGCAAGGCCGCGGACGGCGAAGCGTCGCGCGGCGACGCTTATGTCCCGCGCCGGCGCCCGGAACAGCCAGAGCAGCATCGGCAGGTAGAACAACGTGTTGAAGATGAGGCCGTGCGAGGTGCCCAGCGTCAGCATGATGACGCCGCCCACGGCAGGGCCGACCAGGATGCCGAGATAGCGCGCCATCGCGTTCAGCCGCACCGCGCTCGGCAGATCGGCAGGTCCGACGAGGTCGTAGAGCAGGAGCTGGTTCGGCGTCTGCCACAGGACGCCCGCGCAGCCATGGATGACCAGCAGAAGCATCGCGTGCCACATCTGGATCGTATCGGTGATGAAGAAGATACCCCAGCCGGTCGAGGCGACGATGAACAGTAGCATCCCGCACTGGATGATGCGCCGCGGATCGACGCGGTCGGCGAGGCTGCCGACCCCGACGGAGAACAGCAGGAACGGCAGCCAGTGCGACAGCACCGCAAAGCCCGCGAGCGCCGGCGAGTGGAATTTCTGGAACACCACCCAATAGCTGATCACGTGCTCGATATTGTCGGCCATCATGGCCAGTACGTAGGCCGCGAACTGCGCGCGATAGGGTCGCGACTGCATCGCTGCGAACGAGCTCGGTGCGGCCGCTGGTTTCGTCGACGTGTGGATGTTCAATCGATGACCTGACTCGGCCGGCTCGGGGTTACGCCCTGACGTCGTTCGTGGTTGGCATCACGCCCGACCTCACATAGGCTCGGCCACAGCCCGCGACATTCAACACAAGACGGGCAGTGAGGAAATAGCCATGGAGTCAATCCGCGTATGCACACACGCTGGGCCGGGCGCTGAACCCGTCATCCGCACAGTGCCGTGGCCGAAGGTCGGGAGGAAGGCGGCGCTGATCAAGGTCGGCGCCTGCGGCGTCTGCGGCACCGACCTCCACATTCTCAGGGGACATTGGCCGAAGCCGCTGCCCTGGCCATTCACGCTCGGACACGAGCTCGGCGGCGTCATCGTCGAATGCGGTGACGGGTTCACCGAAGATTTCATGAGCAAGCCGCTTCACGTCGGATCGAAGGTGATGATCCCGCCGCTGATGCCCTGCGGCCGCTGCTACTACTGCATCCATTATCCGGCAACGGCCAACAAGTGCCTGACGCCGGTCTATTACGGCCGCTATCTCGGTTTCGACAAGGCGCCGCATCTGTGGGGTGGCTGGGCCGAATATGTCTATGTCGATCTCGACATGCTGCCGGGCACCAAGATCTACAAGCTGCCCGACGACATGTCGCTGCGGCTGGGCGCGCTGTCCGAGCCGCTGACGTCCTGCATCCGCGCCTTCAACCGCGCGAGTCGCGCCGGCGGCTTCACCTGGGGCGACACGGTCGTGATCCAGGGTTCGGGTCCGATCGGCATTCTTGCGGTCGCGGCTGCACGGGAGATGGGGGCGGGGCGCGTGATCTGCGTCGGCGCGCCGGAAGAGCCGCGGCTGAAGCTCGCGCGTGAGTTCGGTGCGGAGGCGACGGTCAATATCGAGGCGCTGAAGATGCCGCAGGATCGCATCAAGGCCGTGCGCGATATCGTCGGCGGTTTCGGCGCCGATCTCGTGATGGACTGCTCGGGCCATCCCTCCGCCGGCCCCGAAGGCATCGAGATGCTGCGCGACGGTGGCACCTATGTCGAGATGGGCCAGTTCACCGATGCCGGATCGATCGAGACCTCATGGCACCGCATCTGCACCAAGGATCTCAACGTGCTCGGCTCCTGGGGATTTACCGGCAACGATCTGCCGCTCGGCGTCGACATGCTCTACCGCACGGCCGGCAAATATCCGTGGCTGAAGATGCAGACGATCTATCCGTTCACGGAACAGGGCGTCGCGCAGGCGGTGGCGGATGCGATGGCGATGAAGACGGTGAAGTCGACCATCGTGCCGTGGCCGGAATTGGTAGAGTAGGGCAGGAGCGACCTGTCGCCCAAAAAGTTCCATCAGGAATCCGCGAGATATCCACGCTGAGGTGAAACTTAGGTCCAAGTTCCGGCTTTCACTTTGCGGGAGATGACTGTGAAGCGAATCCTGGAACCCGTTACTTACATCCTGGCCGCCGTCTACTTCCTGGTGGACGCGGTTTTCATGGCCGTGGCGAGGCCCATATCGCGCTGGCTGGGCCGGCATCTGGAATTCAAGCGGTTGCGCGCCTGGATCAGATCGCTGCCGCCTTATCCTTCGCTCGCCCTGTTTTCCGTGCCCGTGATCATCCTGGAGCCAGTCAAGCCCATCGCAGCCTACCTCGCCGCAACGGGCCAGATTGTCAGCGGCGCGGTGGCTTTCATCATCGGCGAACTGCTCAAGCTCGTGCTGGTCGAGCGTCTGTTCCATCTTACGCGTGACAAGCTGATGAGGATTCCGGCTTTCGCCTGGGCTTATGGGAAGTTCGCCGAGGTGAGGGCATGGCTGCAAGCAACCGAGGCGTGGCGGGTCGTCCGCGCCTTGAGCCGCGCGGCGCGGGACTATGTCGCGCAGGCCAAAGCAAGGCTGGTCGGCAGCTTCAGCAAGCTGGCGACCTTTCGGGATTAGCGTCAGATAGAACAATCTGCCGTTCAGGCGAGCTTGCGCGGGGTCGCGGTCGCCTTGTCACCGGTGTTCGGCGTGCCGGTCGGTTCCATCAGCAGAAGATGCACCTCTTCGCGCGCCACGGGCCGATGTTCGACGCCCTTGGGGACGATGTAGAGCTCGCCCGGCTTGAGCGTCACCGTGCGATCGCGCAATTCGATGTCGAGGCTGCCTTTCAGGACGAGAAAGAAATCATCGGTGTCATCGTGCTTGTGCCAGGTGAACTCTCCCTTCACCTTCACCACCATCACGTCGCAGTCATTGAAGGTGGCGACAGTGCGCGGAGACCAGAATTCCTGGAATGTCGCGAGCTTGTCGGCAAGGGATATCTTGTCGGCCATAGGTCACCCGTGTTGCGTTGATTTCTTGCAGCCCAACAGGTTCGTTGACCTAGGTCAACATTCTCAGAACCGGAAGCATCCCAATCTGCCCCACCATAATCTTGCCAGCGGATCGGCATCACATTCGTCGAGCGAGCAACATGAGACTTCCGGCAGGGGTCGTCGCGGGAATGCTCTTACTCACTGGCACGGGGACGAGCCATGCCGTGGTTCGCATTACGAATGATCGAGGCGGGCAGATTGGCTACTATATCGAACGATACGAGAAATTGCGCGCCTCGCGTCAATCGGTCGTCATCGACGGCCTTTGCGCTTCCGCCTGCACGATCGTCCTTGCAACCATTGCTCCGGATAACATCTGCGTAACCTCCAGAGCGAGACTTGCCTTTCATGCTGCATGGGACTTCGGCAGGAACGGGCGCACATTCACAGATCGTGGGGCGACCCGGATGCTTTATTCGATGTATCCCTCGCCAATTCAACAGTGGCTCGATAGTCGCGGAGGTCTAACTCCCCGCACAGTTTTCCTCGAAGGCAAACGGCTACATGGGATGTATCGGGGGTGCGATCTTGGTTCCCGGCCATCCGCCACACGATGAGCGACGCGATTCCCTCTGTATCCTCCCTGTACCAAAGGCCGATGGCACAAAGTACACTTGCCGCACGTGGGGGTTGTGTTTTGAAATGACGACTCAATACCGGCAGGATTGAGTGATGGTGGAGAAGACACAGGATTTGCCCCCCGACATCGCAGAATTGTTTGCGGCTGCGGAAAAGCTGCCGTTGGGCAAAGAACGCGACAGCTTGCTTTGGAAGGCGCTGGAACTGGAAGCCAGATTGAACGTCGAGCGCTGGGTCGGTGCGCCCGGGCTGCGGTCGCCGCGCGGAACGGCAGGCAAGGACTGATTGGCTGCATTGCCATGTCCCTGCAGTTCCACCGTGCCGTCGAGCACATCGAAATATGGAGCGCGAGCAGCGACGGCTTTTCGTTCGTGATCAGCTTCGAAAGTCGCAATGGGACCGGCTTTCACGGAAGGCCCGGCTATGTCGCGTCATGGCGTCCAGTTTACCAGAATCGTGGCGCGATCAGGATTTTCGGCTCGCCGTTCCAGACATTCAATGAGGCCGAGGCTGCCTGCGATGCCATGCTGGACCAACTGACGAGTGAAAATTGAGCGTCTTTTGGGGGCCGCCGACCACGACGCGCGGGATTACTCCGCCTCATCCGGGCACAGGCGGCTATGTCGGCGCGAATTCTCACCAACCGGGTTTCACAACAATGACGCGCCGTTGCCGCATCCTGCACAAGATCAAATGCGGTCATTGCCAGGTCTAGGATCGTAGCGAGGGCTGGCGGATGTACCCAACCTCACAGGTCCGAAACGCCCCCGGAGTTCCAACTCCGGGGGCTTTTTCCTGGTCGGCCGGCTCGCCGAGTTGGAACGCAGAGCAACAGTTGGTTCCTTGTCAGGAACAGAGCCAAATAATGACCAAAGCCATCGGCAGACCCACACCCAAGGCTCCGACAATCATCAGCGCAAAAGCCGAAAGCAGGTTGGCCTCGGGCTGCATCTCACGCCCGCGCATTTCGTCTCCTCCATCGAGCCCCGCCCAAAAGGATGAACGATCCCCACCAGGGACAAGGCTGGACGCGCATGGTTAAGAAAAAGTTAACACGCTCCCACAATGCACAACGGCGCTCCGTGCGGCAGCGTCTAAGCGCCGAATAAGACAGCTTCGCAAACACGTGGAGGCGGTGAGCCCTCTGGCGCCACCGCCGTCAACACGGGCATCTCACCAACAAACGTTCACCGGGACGACGCGCCATCCCCAGCCCGTCCAGACCCGACGCCATCTCGTACAGCTATCCCATCCGGCATAGCCCCAACCCGGAGCACCCCAGCCGGGCCCCCAGGCTGCCGCACTGGCGAGCCCTAAGCCGATGCCCACGCCCACAGCCGGTCCGCGCCAGCCCCAGCCTGTCTCTTATACAC